>JBOHPM010000862.1:0-1502 GCA_050731715.1 Candidatus Rokuibacteriota bacterium | reverse complement strand
GCCTGCCGGGAGATTCTCAAGTCGTGGCCCTTCGACCGCGCGAGCGTGCGGCCGGCGCTGGGGCCGACGATCCCGCTGCACTGCAGCGACGAGTTCCTCACCGCCTGCCGGGACCTGGCCCGCGACTTCGACGTGGGGATCCAGACCCACCTCGCCGAGTCCAAGAGCCAGGCGGTCCTCGGGCGCCGCAAGTACGGGACGACCCTGACCGCGCATCTGGCCAAGCTCGGCCTGCTCGGGCCACGCTTCAGCGGCGCCCACGGCGTGTGGCTCGACCGCGATGACGTCCGCCGGCTGGCCGACGCCGGCGCCAGCGTGGCCCACAATCCGCTGAGCAATCTCCGTCTGGGCTCCGGCGTGGCGCCGGCGCGCATGATGCTCGAGGCCGGTCTCACCGTCGGCATCGGCACCGACTCCGCCGCGTCATCCGACACGCAGAACATGTTCGAGGCCACGCGCCTGGCCGCGTACCTCTCCCGAGTACGGTCGCTCGACCACCGGCGCTGGCTGTCGGCGGAGGAGGCCCTCACCATGGCGACCGCGGGCAGCGCCCGGGTCCTCGGCATGGACGACCGCATCGGCCGCCTGGCCCCGGGGTTCAAGGCGGACATCACCTTCCTGGATCTCGCCAACATCGGCTTCGTGCCGCTCAACGACGTCCTGCTCCAGATCGTCAACGGCGAGAGCGGCGCCGCGGTGGACAGCGTGATGATCGGCGGGCGCCTGGTGCTCGAGCACGGCCGGCTGACCACGGTGGACGAGAGCCGCGTGCGGGCCCAGGCTGAAGCCGCCGCGGCCCGGCTGCGCGAGGCCAATGCCGAGGCGATCAGAACCGCCCGCGCCCTGGAGGGGTTCGTGGGAGCCTTCTGCCTGAGTCAGGTCCGGCAGCCCTATGACCTGATGGAGGATCAGCCATGACTGACGTCGCGTGGACGCCCGCGACCGAGTTGCGGGAGCTCATCCGCGCCAAGGCGCTCTCGCCCGTGGAGCTGACCCGCGCCGTCCTGGAGCGGATCGAGCGCCTCAACCCCACGCTCAACGCCTTCTGCACGCTGAGCGCGGAGGCGGCGCTGGACGCCGCCCGGAGCGCCGAGCAGGCGTTGATGCAGGGCCAGAGCCTCGGCCCCCTGCACGGGATTCCCTTCTCGATCAAGGATCTGACCATGACCCGCGGCGTGCGCACGATGAGCGGCTCCCACGCGTATCGGGATCGCGTCCCTGACGTCGACGCCCCCATCGTGCAGCGGCTGCGCGCCTCCGGCGGCATCATGATCGGCAAGACGACCACTCCCGAGTTCGGCTGGAAGGCCATCGGCGATAGCCCGCTGACCGGGATCACCCGGAATCCGTGGAATCCGGGCATGACGACCGGTGGCTCCAGCGCCGGCGCGGGCGCGGCCGCCGCGGCGGGGCTGGGCGCGCTGCACCAGGGCTCTGACGGCGCCGGCTCCATCCGCATCCCTTCCGCCTTCTGTGGCGTCTACGGCCTCAAGCCCTCGTAC
>JBOHPM010000861.1:0-1504 GCA_050731715.1 Candidatus Rokuibacteriota bacterium | reverse complement strand
GGCTTGGCGCCTTTGAGGATCCTGTCCACGAAGAAGGCCACGCGCCGGCTTAGCCCGATGAGGCTCGGACCGTAGGATACCAGCCCGCCAATGTCCGCGTACTCGCGCAGCTCGTAGACCGCCGGCAGCCGATGCTTCCCCGTCAGCTCGACGATCTGCCTCCGCGCGGTCCATGTCAGCGGGTCGGTCACCACCGTGAGCCCCTCGACCCGCTCCTGGGCCATCGCCGCGAACGCAGGCTGGATCTCGGACTCTGACCGCACGGGGAACGACTGGAGCGTGACGCCCAGCTGCCGCGCCGTCCCGTCGCTCTCGCGGAAGCCGAGGATGCCCGCCGGGTTGGCAGGGTTCCACAGCACGGCCACCCGGGTGGCGCGCGGCAGAATTTGCTTGAGCAGCTCCAGTCGCTTGCCAGAGAGCTCGGTCGACAGGGCGCCAATCCCGGTGATATTGCCGCCCGGCCGGGCCAGGCTGGAGATGAAGCCGAGCCCGACGGCGTCGCCCACGGCCAGCATGACGATCGGGATGGTGCTCGTCGCCCGGCGAGCGGTTTCGACGGCGGGATCGGCGACCGCCACGATGACATCCACCTTCAGCCGGGCCAGGTCCTCGGCGCTGGCCGTGAGCGCGGCGCGCCGTTCAGCCTGCGTGGTCGCTGTCGTCGGCGCAAACCGACGCTCGATTACGACGTTCTGGCCCTCGACCCAGCCCAGCTCGCGCAGCGACTCGATACCAGCATCGAGGTAGGGCTTGGCGAAGGTAATTGGTCCGGCCCACAGCACGCCGACGCTCGGCATCCTTCCGGCCGCGCGCTGAGCCCGCGCCGGCGGGGCGAGCGCGCCGAGCACCGCCAGCGCTACCACCAGCCGGAGCCATGTCGATTTCATCACGACCTTCCGCTTATATCACGGCACGCGCGGCTGGACCGGGGAGGGCGGGGGATACCCGCCCTCCCCGGCAAGTCTCGACCGCTACTTCTTGATCTCCGGGCCCCGGAACGAGTTGTGACAGTGGGTGCACGTCGTCTTGCCCAGGTCGCCGATCGCGGCGGCCGTCGCCTCCGCGGTGCCCGTGCGCGACATCGCGGCCAAGTTCGTCGCCTTCGTTTCGAGCGTTTTCGCGTTGGCTTGGAACTCCGACCACTTCGGCCAGATCTCGGGCTTGGCTCGCGACGTCTTGGGGTCGAGCGAGCCCTGCGGGAACAGCCCGGGGATTCGCTTGGCCGTGTCGACGAGCTTCTGGGCTTCCGGCCCGATCGCCTGGTGCTGACCGGCCTTGACCTTGTCCTGCATCGACTTCATGGCTGCGCCCTGATCCTTCATGAGCTGCTGACGCTCCGCGATGGGATCGCCCATGCCCAGCATGGACTTCGTGGCCGCGCACCCGACGACAACGGCCGTGCTGGCTACGAGGACGCCTGCGAGCAGTGCCAACTTCATCGTCTGACCTCCTGTTGAGGGCGATGGCCGCTGGCCGGCGCCCGTGGGTGATGGTGAGGCTACGG
>JBOHPM010000860.1:0-1504 GCA_050731715.1 Candidatus Rokuibacteriota bacterium | reverse complement strand
CACGAGGGCCGTGCGAGCTCCTTCTTCAGTACGTCGGCGACGTTGATCTTGACTCGGATCGATTGGCCGTAGCGCTCGTCCCAGGACCGATCGGCACGGTGCTCGAAGGCCCTGACGTAGCAGAACGTGCAGCGGTGCTCGCAGCCCATGTACGGGTTGAGCGACCAGCGGAAGTCCATCCCCGCCACCCGGTTCAGGGCGGTCCGACACGGCTCCTCGCGATACTCGGTCCGCACGGGCTGGATTATACCTCTACTCATCACCTGATGAGCACGCCATCGTCGTAGAATCCGGGGGTGCTGGATGGGGCGCCGCTCCTCGCGTTGTTGGCGGCGCTCGGATTTGGGACGGCCAGCGTCCTCCTCAAGCGCGGCCTTCAGCACGCCACGCCGCTCACGGCGGCGCTGGTCTCCGTCATCGTCACGGCCGGCTGCATCTGGCTCGTAGCCGCCGCCACGGCGCCGCTGGCGTCGCTCCTCACGCCGCGGATCGTGCCCTTCCTGGTCGCGGGCCTGATCGCTCCCGGACTGGCCCGGCTCGTCATGTTCGTGGGCATCCACCGTATCGGTGTCGGTCGGGCCGCGCCGCTGGTGGGCACGGCGCCGGTGTTTTCTGTGGGGATCGCGATTGCCGTGCTCGGTGAGCGGCCAAATTGGATGCTGCTGGCCGGGGCTGCGGCGATCGTCGCCGGCGGGGCGCTGCTCTCGCATCGGGCCGGCACGGAGCACTGGCGGCGGTGGGACCTCGTCTTCCCCCTCCTGGCCGCGGTCGGCTTCGCCCTGCGCGACAACATCAGCCGGTACGGCTTTCGCGAGTTTCACGACCCGGTCCTGGGGGCCGCCGCGGCCACGGTGACCTCGCTGCTCGTGATCGGTGGCTACGCGGCCCTGGCCGACGGTGGACGCATGCGCATGACGCGGGCCGGGTTCGGCTACGTGGCGCTGGCCGGCCTGGCCGAAGGCCTCGCCTACCTGACCATGTGGCAGGCGCTCGCCCTCGGCACGGTCGCGGTGGTCTCCCCGCTCGTCAACGCGCAGTCGATCATCGCGGTCGGTCTGGCCACCATTTTTCTGCGCGATCTCGAGCGGGTGACGTGGCGGATCGGCCTGGCCGCGGCACTGATCGTGGCCGGCGTGACCGTCATCGTGCGCCTCGCCACCTCCACCGCGTCCTAGCATCCCCCGCATCGGTGGGCCCGCATAACTCCTGCAAAGATCGAGGCTTCGCGCTGGTTGCGTCGAATGGGCAAAGAAAAGTTGACCATCAGCGCGCCGGCACTCTACGGTCGAAAGGAGGTACACCGCGAAGCGATGACCATGATTCGATGCTGGAAGCTTGCGAGCGCTGCCTGCGCGTTCGTGTGCGCGCTCTTGCTCTTGGCGGCGCCCGCCTCCGCCGAGTGGTTCGCCGATCTCTGGGCCGGTGCCAGTCAGACCCAGAATGAGGACCTCAAGCTGCGCATCCCCATCCTCGATTTCGAGGATGCGGATGAGGTGGACTACTC
>JBOHPM010000859.1:0-1509 GCA_050731715.1 Candidatus Rokuibacteriota bacterium | reverse complement strand
GAACCGACCAGTGCTTGAGCTCCCCGATGGCGCGCGCGCTGGCGTGCCCGGTCACCACGATGATGGGGATGGAGGGCTCGAGCTTCAGGATCCGGGGGATCGCGTCCAGACCACCCAGGCGCGGCATGACGAGATCGAGCACGACCGCCGCGCACCGCCCCTGCTCGATGAGCCGGACGGCCTCGATCCCGTTCGCCGCCTGCAGCACTTCGTGTCCACACTCCTGGAGGTACTCGCAGATCGTGGCGCGGAGCGCGTCCTCGTCGTCGGCGACCAGAATGGCCCGCCCCGGTCCCTGCGCCGTCGTTTCGGGCGTATTGATGGATCCCGCGATGCTCATTGGCTGAACCTCTCGTTCTGGCAAAGAAGAAGCCACCGAGCAGGTGCTAAGCAACAGCGGTGCCAGTCCAGCACGTGGAGCAAAAACAGTAGCTTGGCCAAGGGTATCGGGACGCGGGGCCGTCGTCCGGAGATGGCCAGTGCCCTGGCGGCACTCGACACCTCGGCCCTGCTGGGATATGGTCCGCGCATGGCCCGCTCGCCCTTCTCCCTCGAAGGCCGTTCCGCGATCGTGACTGGCGGAGGCACCGGCATCGGCAAATCGATCGCGCTAGAGTTCGCGCGCGCCGGGGCCGACGTGGCGGTGTGCAGTCGCAAGGCCGAGCACATCGAGCCCGTGGCCAAAGCGATCACGGACCTCGGTCGCCGCGCCTTCGCCATGGTCGTCGACGTCAGGGTCGAGGAGCAGGTGCAGGCGATCGTGGCGCGCACGGCCCAGGAGTTCGGTCGCCTGGACATCATGGTCAACAACGCCGGCGCCTCGTTCCGGGCGCGCCCGGAGGACATCTCGCTCAACGGCTGGAACGCCGTGGTGGGGATCAACCTCAACGGCGTGTTCCTCGGCTGCAAGCAGGCGTACCGTCAGATGGTGAAGCAGGGGGGCGGCGGCGTCATCATCAACCTCGCCTCCATCGCCGGCGTCTACGGGTCGACGATGATGCCGCACTACGGCGCCGCCAAGGCCGCGGTCATCAACCTCACGCGCGCGCTGGCGGTGGCCTGGGCCCGTCAGGGGGTGCGGGTGAACTGCATCGCCCCCGGGCCCGTGGAGACCGAGGGTTACATCGACGTGCTGCGCAAGACCGATCCCGATGCCGACAAGACCTACCGGGCGGTGGCGGCCCGGGTGGCCATGGGGCGTTGGGGTCGGGTGGAGGAGATCGCTTACCCGACGGTCTTCCTGGCCTCGGACGCCTCCTCGTTCATGACCGGCGAGACGATCGTGATCGACGGCGGCCCCTCGCCCCGGGAGTCAGAGAGCTAGCTGGCGCGCATGCGCGCCCTGGTCATCGGCGGCTCCGGCCAGGTCGGCGCCGCCCTCAGCGCCTGTCTCTCCGCCCGCGGCCACAGCGTGATCGGCACCCACGCCCAGACGGCCGCCCCGGCCACGCGCCGGCTCGACTTCACGGATGCCGTGGCGACCAAGCGCCTCATCGCCGAGACCACGCC
>JBOHPM010000858.1:0-1512 GCA_050731715.1 Candidatus Rokuibacteriota bacterium | reverse complement strand
TGTCGCGGTTGTGGGCCCGGTGGGTCAGCTCCAGGCGCTCCCCCAGCGTGCCGAACGAGACCGTGTGCTCGCCGACCACGTCGCCCGAGCGCAGCGAGAAGACGCCGATCTCCTTCGGCGTGCGCTCGCCCGGCAACCCCTGGCGTCCGTGCACGGCGACCTTGGCCAGATCACGCCCGAGGGCGTCGGCGACGACCTCGGCCATGCGCTGCGCGGTTCCGCTCGGCGCGTCCTTCTTGTAGCGATGGTGGATCTCGGTGATCTCGACGTCGTAGTCGTCGCCCAGGGCCCGGGCCATGAGGGCCAGGGCTTTCAGTGCGACCGTCACCCCGACCGAGAAGTTGGGAGCGAGCACGATGGCCGTCCGCCGGGCCAGGCCGGCGATCTCCTCGCGCTGGGGGCCGCTCAGCCCGGTGGTGCCGACGACAGCCTGGGCGCCGACGGTCGCGGCCAGGCGCAGGTGCTCGAGCGTGGCCTCCGGCGCCGTGAACTCTACGAGGACCCGGCCGGGAGCGAGGACAGCGCCCGCGTCGCTCACGATCGCCGCCCCGAGCCGGCCCACGCCGGCCACCTCTCCCGCGTCCCGGCCCAGCGCCGGGTGTCCGACGGCCTCGAGGGCGCCGGCCAGGCGCAGCCCGGCGTCACTCAAACAGGCCACGATGCGGCTTCCCATGCGGCCGGCGGCGCCGGCCACGACGACATCTGCCGTCGGGACGCCGTGGCGTCCGGCGGGGGGGACGACGTCGGCCATGTCGCTGGGCTACTTCACCAGGCCGTACGGCTTGAGCACGGCGCGCAGGCGCTCCCGGTTGGCGTCGCTCATGCGGCACATGGGCAGGCGGAACTCGGGCTCGATCATCCCCGCCATGGCCATCGCCTCCTTGATCGGGATGGGGTTGGTCTCCAGGAACGCCGCCCGGGCCAGGGGATAGAGCTTGTAGTGCAGGTCGCGGGCCCGCTTCCAGTCGCCGTCCAGCGCCGACCGCGTCATCTCCGCCGTCTCCCGGGGCACGATGTTGGCGATCACCGAGATGACACCCCGGCCGCCGATGGCCATCAACGGCAAGGTCAGATTGTCGTCGCCGGAGAGCATGATGAAGTCGGCCCCGCAGGCGGCGATGACCTGGCTCATCTGGTCCAGCGAGCCGGAGGCCTCCTTCACGCCCACGATGTTCCGGCAGTCGTGGCTCAGGCGCGCCAGCGTCTCGGTCTCCACGTTGACCGCCGTCCGGCTCTGGATGTTGTAGACGAAGATCGGCAGGGCCACGGCCTCGGCCACCGCCCGGAAATGCCGGTAGAGGCCTTCCTGGGTGGGCTTGTTGTAGTAGGGGTTGACGACGAGGGCCGCGCTGGCACCCGCGCGCTCGGCGTGCCGGGTGAGCTCGATCGTCTGGGCGGTGGAGTTGGTGCCGGTGCCGGCGATGACCGGGATGCGCCGGGCCGCCGTCTCGATCACGAGCTCGACCACCCGCCGGTGCTCATCGTGGCTCAGGCCCGGGGACTCCCCGGTGG
>JBOHPM010000857.1:0-1512 GCA_050731715.1 Candidatus Rokuibacteriota bacterium | reverse complement strand
TCCATGTGCGAGCCCGGCGAGATCTGGAAGCTCGAGTAGTCGGCGCCCCGGAAGTTCATCCGGTTGTAGCCGATGTGCGAGCCACCCCAGAAATGCTTGCCCCGGACCACGGTTTGGCCGGCGCCCAGCGTGCGGCCGGGATCGCTGTCGGAGTGGGAGATCATCGGTACCCGGTCCCACACGTCGAGATCCTTCGTGATCACGACGTCCTGGCAGGGCCCGTCCTTCACCTCGACCGGAGGGATCGGATTGCGCAGGGCCTCCACGACCTTGTGCTTGAGCCGGCGGGCGTCGTCCACGTCGAAGAGCCGGGCGATGCGGTCGGCGCTGGCGAAGATGTTGTTGCAGATCCGCGCGTTGGGGTAGCCCTTGACCTTGTTGAAGAGGAGGGCCGCCCCGCCGTCGAAGTGCTTCTGGATAGCGGCGACCTCGAGGTGCGGATCGACCTCGACGTCCGTCGTGACCAGCTCACCGATGGCCTCGAGGTAGTCGAGCGTGGAGCGCAGGCTGGTGACGTCCCTCTTCATCGCGGGTCCTCCCGTGCCGACGATACTCGCCGGCGGCAGCGACGCCGTCAAGCGCGCGGACGATGGATGTCCAGCTTGCCGGGTCCGGTCCACCCGCGTATAGTCTCGGGCGCGATCCCCGCGAGGCCAATGATGGAGTGGTTCGACACGTTGACCACGGAGCTGCTGGCCCGGAGCCCCTTCCGGCGCTCGGAGTACTTCAAGCGGTTCGCCGCCGGGGCGCTGAGCCGCGAGCAGGTCTGGGGCCACATCGCCCAGCACTATCTCCTGGTCGCCTGGTTTCCCCGGATCTTCAGCGGCATCCACACCCGCTGCGACGACCTCGAGGTCCGCAAGGATTGCGCGCGCCACCTGCTCGTCGAAGATCTCGGCTACTTCGAGGGCCGCGTCGGCGGCACACCGGACCACGACGAGCTCTTCCGGCGGATCGGCGACGACCTCGGCTACCCGCGCGAGGCCTACGCCGCGATCGTGCCCGTGCCGGAGATGGCCGCCATCCTCGAGTTCTTCCGGCGCCTGGCCCACGAGGTGAACTGGAGCGCGAGCCTCTGCGCCACGGCGTTGCTGGAGGAAGAGGTCGTGGAGATCGCCCGCACGGTGGGGCGGGCCCTCGTCGAGCATTACGGGGTCCGCCCCGAGTGGGGAGGCCTGAACTACACGGCCCACGAGGCGATCGAGCAGGAAGAGTCCGGGGCCACCCGGGAGACGCTCGCGCCGCACCTCCGCACGCCGGAGGCTCGCCGGGCCGCCGAGGCCGCGATGCGGGAGATGCACGAGCTGCTCGAGCGCTATGCCCAGGGCCTGGCGCGACGCCACCTCGCCTGAGCCGCCGCCATGCCGCTGGTCGCCGCCGTCGCTTGCCCGCACACCCCGCAGCTTCTCGTGCGACCGGAGACCGAGGACCGGGCCCTCGTCCTTCGCGTCCACACCGCCTACCAGCGGGTGAAGCGCCTGCTGACCGAGGCGCGGCCGGACGCCGTCTGTG
>JBOHPM010000856.1:0-1514 GCA_050731715.1 Candidatus Rokuibacteriota bacterium | reverse complement strand
CGTCGAACCCCACCACCGGGCTGTAGCCGAGCAGGCGCTTGGCCTTGTCGATGTCGGCCAGCGTGTGGCGGACGTCGCCCGGCCGCGCCGGCGTGTGCTGCCGCTCGAACCGCCGGCCCAGCAGGCCCTCCAGCCGCGCGACGATGTCCAGCAGGCTGATGCGGGCGCCACAGCCCACGTTGAAGACCTCGCCGCCGACGCCGTCGACCCGGCCGGCCAGGACGTTGGCCTCCACCACGTTGTCGACATAGGTGAAGTCCCGGGACTGAGCGCCGTCACCGTGGACCTGCAGGGGCTCGCCCCGCAGGGCCCACAGGATGAAGCGCGGGATCACCGCGGCGTACTCGGAGGCCGGGTCCTGCCGGGGGCCGAAGACGTTGAAGTAGCGGAGGCCGACCGTCTCCACGCCGTAGAGCCGGCTCCACACGGTGGCGTACTGCTCGCCAGCCGTCTTGGACACCGCGTAGGGCGAGATCGGCGCCGGGGGGTGGTCCTCGCGCTTGGGCAGGTCGGGGCGGTCACCGTAGACCGAGGACGACGACGCGTACACGACGCGGCGCACGCTGGCTTGCCGGGCCGCCTGCAGCACGTTGAGCGTGCCCGTGACGTTGTGCTCGTTGGCCCCCAGCGGATCCTCGACCGAGCGCGGCACCGAGCGCATGGCCGCCTGGTGATACACGACACCGACGCCGGCCAGGGCCCGGGCCACGGTCGGCACGTCGCGAATGTCGCCCTCGATCACTGTGAGGGCGGCGCCGTAGCGGTCGGCGAAGGGCAGGTTGGCTCGACTGCCCGTGGAGAAGTTGTCGAGGACGCGGACGGCGTGGCCATCACCCAGGAGCCGCTCGACCAGGTGCGAGCCGATGAACCCGGCACCGCCGGTGACCAGCACTGGGGGTACAGCGCCCGCGGGACGCATCACGCGACGATTCTATCACCCGGGGGTCACGCCCCCGGCTGGGCCTGGTGGGGCGGCTCGGCCCCATTGACACCTCTCGGGACTTCACCCATCATGTCGCCACTCTGCTCCCGGTTTCCTGATCGCGTCTTTCCAACGAGCACGGAGGAGAAGCTATGAGGCACGGCGCCGCCGCCCTCGCGTCGATCATCGTCCTGATCTTCCTGGCCGGGCCCGCACACTCCCAGTCACGCGACGACACCGTCGTGTACGTGATCGCCTCGGACGTGGACACGTGGGACTCGCCGAACTCCGTCCAGCGCACGGCGATCATCCTCGGCTATCAGGTCTACAACCACCTGGCCGAGCGCGATCTCAAGACGATGCAGGTCGGGCCGGCCCTGGCCGTCTCCTGGAAGTCCCTGGACGACACCACCTGGGAAGTCGTCCTGCGCAAGGGCGTGAAGTTCCACGACGGCACGCCCTTCACCGCCCGCGACGTCAAGGCCACGTTCGATCGGGTCCTCGACCCGACGAAGAAGCTCACCGCCCGAGGCAACCACGCCAAGATCAAGGGCGTCGAGGTCGTGGACGACCACACGGTGCGCTTCAAGAC
>JBOHPM010000855.1:0-1515 GCA_050731715.1 Candidatus Rokuibacteriota bacterium | reverse complement strand
TCGACATCATCAAGGACCGGCTCTACACGTCGGCCCCCGACGCTCCCGCGCGGCGGGGCGCCCAGACGGCGTCCTACGACATTCTCGGCGCGCTGCTGCGTCTCATGGCCCCCGTCCTCACGTTCACCGCCGAGGAGGCCTGGCGGCTCGTGCCCGGCAGCCACGCGGAGTCCGTCCACCTCGAGCGCTTCCCCCAGGTGCCGCTCGAGTGGATCGACGACACGCTCAAGGGGGAGTGGGATCGCTTGCTCGAGGTGCGGCGGGAGGTGGCCAAGAGACTCGAGGCTGCACGAGCAGCCCGCTCAGCCAACAAGGCCCTGAGTATCGGCAGCAGCCTCGAGGCATCGGTATGGATCAGCGCCGCTCCCGAGGATTTGCCTGACTTGCTGCAACGCAAGCACAGCCTGTTGCCGACGCTGTTGATCGTGTCGGAGGTGCATTTGTTCGAGCAGCCGAACCCTGCCGCGCTGCTCCCCCCGAGCGAGAGCACCGAGATTCCCGGGCTTGTCATTGCCGTAGACAAAGCGCCGGGGGAGAAGTGCGAGCGCTGCTGGCGGTACAGCCCGCGCGTGGGCGAGAGCTCTCAGCATCCCACCCTCTGTGAGCGCTGTCTGCCGGTGATCACGGCTCGCGCATGACCGCGGTGCTGGCGCTCGCGGGCGTCGTGCTCGTCCTCGATCAGTTGACCAAGGCCATCGCGCTCGAGCGGTTGAGTCCCGGGGTGATGGTGGCGCTCATCGACGGCCTCCTGGCCCTCACCCTGATCCTGAACCCCGGTCTGGCCTTCGGCCTGCTCGGGGGTCTGCCCCGGCCCTGGCGCTGGGTCGTCGCGGCGATGTCTGTGGCGGCCCTCGTGGTGCTGGCCCGGGTGGCCATGCGTGTGCTCACTCCGGGAACGGTCGTCGACCGCACGGCGATCGGTCTCATCTTCGGCGGAGCGGTCGGCAATCTGATCGATCGTGCGCGCTTCGGCGCCGTCGTGGATTTCATCGACGTCCACTATCGAGGTTGGCACTGGCCCGCCTTCAACGTCGCCGACTCGGCCATCACGGTGGGTGTGGTGCTGCTGGCCCTTCGCCTGCTGACCGGATCTTCCAAGCGAGCGGACGCGACGTGACCGCGCGGCGGTTGCGGGTGGCCTCGACGGCTGAGGGCGCCCGGCTCGACCGCTGGCTCGCCGAGGCGGTGCCCGCGCTGTCGCGGGCCAGGCTCCAGGAGCTGATCGCGACCGGGCGGGTCCACGTGGACGGTGCCGTGCGCAAGGCCTCACACCGGCTGCGCGGCGGCGAGGCCATCGAGCTCGAGGTGCCGCCGCCTCCGCCGGAGACGCTCGCCCCCGAGCCCGTCGCCCTGGCCCTGATCTACGAGGACGAGCATATCCTCGTCGTCGACAAGCCGGCCGGCATGGTGGTCCACCCCGGCGCCGGACACGCCAGTGGCACGCTGGCGGCGGCGGTCCTGGCCCACGCGCCCGCAACTGCCGGCGTGGGCGGGCCTCGACGTCCGGGTATCGTG
>JBOHPM010000854.1:0-1515 GCA_050731715.1 Candidatus Rokuibacteriota bacterium | reverse complement strand
GCGATTGGGAGCCAGGGTCGCTCCAGGATCGACGAGGATGCCGGTCTGCCCCACTTCCACGAAGGTGGCCATGGAGCGCACACCCAGCGAGTCGGCCCCGAGGGGAATGACTTTCATGTGAAGGACGATAACCCGTGGTGCATCAGATGCTCCGGCCGCCGTCGACCTCCAGGCAGCTGCCGGTGATCATCGCGGCGTCGTCGGAGGCGAGGAACACGGCGGCCCGGGCGATGTCGTCGGGCTGGTTGAGGCGGCCGAGGGGGACCGTGGCCACATAGCGGCGCAGGCCCTCCTCGTCCACCTCCTGCTTGTTCATGAAGGTGGGCAGCATCGGTGTGTGGGTGGCGACGGGCGCGATGGCCACGACGCGAACGCCATAGGGCGCCGTTTCCAGAGCCAGCGCCTTCGCCAGCGTGGCCACCGCGCCCTTGGACGCGGCGTACGTCTGGCTGCCCGCCCGGGGCCGGATCGACGCCGTTGACGCCGTGATGAGAAAGACGCCGCGGCGCTGTCGCTTCATCACCGGCAGGGCGTGCTTGGCACCCAGCCAGACGCCCTTGACGTTCACCTCCATGATGCGATCGAAGGTGGCCTCGTCGACCTCCTCGATGTCGAGCTTCCACTGCGGGACCCCGGCATTGGCGTAGAACACGTCGAGGCGCCCGAAGCTCCCGACGGCGCGCTCCACGATGGCCTGGTTGTCGGCGGCGACGGTGACGTCGGCGCGCAGGCCCAGCGCCCGACCCCCCGCTCTCTCGATCTGCTCCACGACCGCCTTGGTCCCGGCCTCGTTGATATCGGTCACGACGACCTGCGCGCCTTCCGCCGCCATCGCCACCGCCGTGGCGGCCCCGATCCCGGAGGCGGCGCCGGTGATGATCGCCACGCGGTCCTTGAGCTTCATACCGTCCTCCCCGCTGGCCTAAAGCGCCACCTCGGCCATCGTACGGACAGCCGTGGCGTCACCGCCGATCATGAGCGTCGTCACTCCCGCCGCCTTCCATTCGGCGAGCCGCTCGCGGATGCGCTCCCGCGGCCCGCAGAGCGCGACGTCGTCGACGAGCGCGTCGGGCACCGCCGCCTCGGCCTCGGCTTTCCGGCCGCCGAGGTACAGATCCTGGATCGTGCGCGCGGCCTCCTCGTAGCCGTAGCGGCAGACCAGCTCATTGTAGAAGTTCTTGCCCCGCGCGCCCATCCCGCCGACGTAGAGGGCCAGACGACGCTTCATGCGGGCGCGGCAATCCTCGACGCGGTCGCCCACCACCACCCCGACCGACGGCATGATGTCGAAGCGCTCACGCGGGCTGACCGAGCCACCCGCCGCCCGGAAGCCCTGGCCGAGCCACTCCCTGAACATCGTCATGTGCCGCGGCGCGAAGAACGTGGGGATCCAGCCATCGGCGATCTCCGCGGCCAGGGCCACGTTCCGGGGGCCGATGGCGGCCAGGTAGATGGGCAGGTCGGCGCGACCGTGGAGGATCGAGCGCAGGGGCTTGCCGAGCCCGGTGGCGCCGG
>JBOHPM010000853.1:0-1530 GCA_050731715.1 Candidatus Rokuibacteriota bacterium | reverse complement strand
TCGGCTCTGAGCTTGGCGCAGCCGCTGCACCAGCACCAGCGCCACGGACACCACCGTAGCCAGCGCGAGCGCCAGACCCAGCACGCCCGTATCGGTCAGGAGCTGCACCCAGTCGCTCTCGGCGTGGGTGTAGACGACCGGGGCCTCGATGGTCCGCACCCGGGGGAAGACGACGCCGAACGTCCCGAGCCCGGTGCCGAGCACGGGCGCTCCCAGCCAGAGGGTCAGGGCGTTGCCCCAGATCCACAGGCGCGGGCTCTCCGTGGGCCGGCCGAGCTCGTCGGCGAGGCGCTCCACGGTGCCGTAGAGGACATCGCCGCCGATCCAGGCGCCGGCCAGCAGGATGAGGACCGCGGCGAGGCCGGCGCGCACGGTGCGCCCCACCCACGAGCGGCCGGTCGCCACCGAGCCCACCACCATGGCCAACAGCGACGCCAGCAGGGCGAGCATGCCGCCGCGCGAGCCGCTCACGAGCGCGGCGCCGCCCATGACCAGGACGAGGAAGGGCACCAGGTTCGCCGCGCTCGCCTCCCCCGCGCTCCAGTCCTGGACCCGGTCGCGCCAGGTAGTCCGCCAGCGGCGGGTGGGCGGCTTGCGCCGGGTCCGCGCCAGCATGAGGGCCAGCGCCATGGGGACGACGATGACGATGAGCCCGGCGAAGTGGGCGCGGTTGACGAAGGGGCCGAAGGGTACGCCAGGAATCTCGGGGCCCACCCAGTAGAGGTGACCGTTCCAGGTCACGCGCTGGACGATGCCGAAGACGGCCAGCAGCGTGCCCATCCCGATCATCGTCCACACCGCGCGGTGGACCTGGGCGCGGGTGCGATAAGTGTTCCAGCAGATCAGGAAGAACGCGGCCACGGCCAGCAGGCGCAGCGCCTCGCGCCGGGTCGCGTGCGGGTCCGCCGACATCGGGACCACCGCCTGGAGCACGACGAGGCCCAGGAAGAGGGCGGCCGGCAGCCAGCCGAAGGGCAGCTCGAACCGCACCTCCCAGTCGCGATAGGCACAGCCGATGACGTAGGCGAGCGCCATGGCGAGGACGACCAGCCCCGCCACAGCCTCCGACCAGGGCTCGACGGTCCCGTAGGCGAGCGGGGTGAAGACGAGCAGGAAGAGGGCGCCCGCCTCGATCGCGCGCTCGGGCCAGGTGGTCCTCATTCGAGCCTCACGTCGTCCACCCAGACCTTGCCGCCCAGGTTGCCCTCGGGCAGCGGGGCGGGCTCGCGCCGGAGTCGGACCTGCACCAGGCTCGTGTCGGCCGGGATGCGCACGCGGGCCTCGAGCGGGGTCCAGCCCGGCGTCGTGCCCGCCACCGCAACGGTCTGGGCGAGCACCTGCTCGCTCTTGGGCAGCACGACCTCGAGCTTGAGGCCCGAGCGGGTGACGAAGTCGGAGGCCCGCACGACCGCGCGCAGGCGATATTCGCGCCCGGGCTCGACGCCCACGAGCTGCGAGACCCCCGAGAAGCTCAGCGTGGGGAAGCTGTTGAAGGCCAGCCGCAGGGAGTGGCGGCCGGCGGAGGCGACG
>JBOHPM010000852.1:0-1530 GCA_050731715.1 Candidatus Rokuibacteriota bacterium | reverse complement strand
CCGATCTGCCCGTCATGGCCACGATGTTCTTCCAGTTCGAGGAGCTGCACGATCGGGACCGCACGATGTGGGGCGAGAGCCCGGCCGAGGTCGCGCGGAATCTGCTCGCCGCCGGCGCCGATGTGGTGGGGATGAACTGTGGGCGGGGGCCCGATCGGGCCGTCGTCATCATTCGCGAGATGCGGGTGGTGACCGACGCGCCGCTGGTGGCCTACCCCAACGCCGGGCTTCCGGTCACCACCGGCGACAGCGTCACCTACGAGCTGGGACCCGAGGCGATGGCCAAGGACTACCCGGCGCTGCTCGACGCCGGCTGCAACGTGGTGGGCGCGTGCTGCGGCTCGAATCCCGAGCATATTCGGCTCATCGCCGAGGTCGTCAGAAAACGCCGCGCGAAGTAACCGTCCTCACCGACCTTCCCCTGGAGATCGACCCGGACGAGGTGCTGCGCTTCCAGGGTTACAAGCGTGGTGTCGATGTGCCCGGGCCCGACGTCCAGGCGCTCTTCGCCGAGGCGCTGGGGCTCGGCCGGAGCCTGATCGCGCCCCGGGCCGCGCTGCGGTGGGTCCCGGTCGACGGCCGGGACGGGGACCGCCTGCAGGCCGAGGGCGTCTCCTTGACCATCCCCGGCATCGCCGGCAACTGGGGCGCGGTCCGTGACCTGGCCGTGGCCATCATCACCATCGGCGACGCGCTCGAGCGGCGGGTGGCCGAGCTCTGGGAGGCGCGGGAGCTGCCCCTGGCCGCGATGCTGGATAGCGTGGGCTCGGGGGCGGTGGAGAGCCTGGCCGAGTACGTCAACGATCTGCTGTGCCAGGAGGGAATCGTTCGGGGCCTCAAGGTGACCAACCGCATCAGTCCCGGCTACGGCGCCTGGGACGTAGCGGAGCAGCCCCTGCTGTTCCGGCTCTGCCCCGGCGCGCCCATCGGGGTGCAGCTCAACGAGGCCTGCTTCATGACCCCGGGGAAATCCATTTCCCTGCTCGTGGGGGCCGGGCCGCAGGCCCGCGTCGACCACTACTTCAGCCAGTGTGCCCGCTGCTGGATGGTGGACTGCGCCTACCGGCGCGTGCCGGCCCGGCGCACGGTGCATCGGCCATGAGCGCCCGCGCGTTGCCGGTGGCGGGCGCCGTGTGCTACCGTCCGCGCTCATCATGAACGAGAACGTCGCACTGGTCCGGGAGGGCGCGATTGCCACGCTCACGCTGAACCGTCCCGACCGTCGCAATGCGCTGAGCGACGCCATGCTCACGGAGCTGGCGGCGGCCATCGGTGAGCTGCGCGACGACGCGGCCTCGCGGGTGGTCATCGTCACCGGCGCCCCCCCGGTGTTCTCGGCGGGCGCCGACGCCCCGCTGCGTCGGGGGATGTCCCCGGACGAGCGCCGGCAGGCCTTCGGGCGGCGGCGGACGCAGTTCCGTCGGCTGTTCGAACGCGTCACGGCGCTGCTGGAAGGTCTGGAGCAGGCCACGCTGGCGGCCATCAATGGCCACGCGGTGGGAGGCGGCTGGGGACTCGTCCTGGCCTGCG
>JBOHPM010000851.1:0-1535 GCA_050731715.1 Candidatus Rokuibacteriota bacterium | reverse complement strand
GTTGTTCCAGCCGCCGCGGGCGTCGAACTCGCGGATGAGGTCGAGGAGCCGGGCGGTGGCAGCGTTCAGGTGCGCAGACAACTCGGCGATCTCGTCGCCCAGGCGGTCCAGCTCGGCGATGTTCATGGAGAGCCCCCCTTGCTGGGCGACTCTAACCCCGGGTTTTCGAGCCTCCTCCCAGGCGCGCCAGCGTACGATGAGAGCGCGATCTGCGATTTCCGCGGAGGCGATTCGGAAGGCGCCTCGACGGGGCCCGGAGGCCTGCTGAGGCGGCATCCGGAAGACCCAGGCGACGTGCCGCTGACGTACGCGCAGAACGCTGTCAAGTGTGGACTTTTGTTGACACCGCGCCGGCCCGCGTGCCCATTTGCACCGCGCGGCGCCGGCGTGGGATAGTACCGCGCGAGCCGTTTTTGGGAGGGAGCATGGCCAAGCAGGGGTTCCGGGTCATTGACAGCGATCTCCACGTGATCGAGCCCCGCACCCTGTGGGAGGACTACCTCGATCCCAGGTTCCGGGGCCGGATCGTCACAGTGCCGGGCGACTATGGACCGGTGCGCGCCCACATCGACGGCAAGGTCCTGCCGCCCTACGCCGATCGGCCCGAGCGCCAGCGCGCCTGGTCCTTCCGGTACAAGCGGCCCGGGGCCGAGCGCTTGCACCGGGGCACCCTGCCCAAGGAAGCGCTGGAGGCCATGGACATCGAGGGCATCGACATCGGCATCCTGTTCCGGACCTGGGCGACCCAGGCCATCAACATCGACGGCCTGGAGCCGGCGTTCGCGGCGGCCATGGCCCGGGCCTGGAACCGCTGGATCGCCGACTTCTGCCAGGAGAGCCCCGAGCGGCTCAAGCCCTCGGCCCTGGTGCCACTGCAAGATATCGACCTGGCGGTGGCCGAGGCCCGCTTCGGCGTCCGGGAGCTGGGCGCCATCACGCTGGTGCTGCCCTCGCATCTGGTCAACAACCGCCCTCTCTACGACCGATACTACGATCCGCTGTGGGCGGCCGCCCAGGAGATGAACGTCGCCGTCTCTTTTCACGGCAACCACGCCGTCTACGCGGAGCACCTGGCCAAGCGGTACCTCGACAACCTCGTCCTCAGTCACGCCTGCGGCCAGCCCGTGGAGATGATGCTCACGCTGGGGGCGATCGTGACGGGCGGGGTGCTCTCACGCTTCCCGCGGATGCGGATGGCATTCCTGGAGGGCAACTGCGGCTGGCTGCCCTGGTGGCTGTGGGCCCTCGACGAGCGCTGGGAGGCCTGGGGTGACAGCGAGCTGTTCGGGCAGGACGCCAAGCCCTCGGAGCTCTTCCGCCGCCAGTGCTTCATCTCTGCCGAGCCGGAAGAGGAGCTGGTCAAGTACGTGGTGGCCGAGCTGGGGGACGACATGCTCGTGCTCTCCACCGACTGGCCCCACGACGACTCGCGGTATCCGCACGCCATCGATAGCTTCCTGAAGGACGTGCCGCTCTCCCCGGAGAGCAAGCGCAAGATCCTCTGGGACAACACCGCACGCCTCTACAACCTTTGA
>JBOHPM010000850.1:0-1539 GCA_050731715.1 Candidatus Rokuibacteriota bacterium | reverse complement strand
CGCGACGTGCTGCAGGCCGGGCTCGTCGAGAACACCGAACAGGGGCTGGCGCTGTCGTCACGCGAGGTGGCCGAGGGCGAGCTCCGGCGTACGCGGCAGTGGGAGCGGATGCAGGCCTTCATGGCCGGTCACGAGCTGCTGCTCACGCCCACCGCGGCGGCGCCGCCCTTTCCCATCGAGCAGGCCGATTCCCGGCGGTCGTTTCTCACGTACGCCTTCTCGGTGCTGGGCCTGCCCGCGATCTCGATCCCCTGCGGCTTCACGCGACGCGGCCTTCCCGTGGGCCTGCAGATCGTGGGTCGGCGGCGTGGGGAGGCCGCGGTCATGACCGGCGCCGCCGCGTTCGAAGCCGCGCGCCCCTGGGCCGGCCGCGTGCCGCCCGTCATCGGCGCCCCCGCGCCTCGGGCCTGACGCGGGTGATGTCAGACCCGACCTACGGCGCGCTGTGCGCGCTCGGCGCCGCCCTGGCCTGGGCGGTCACCAGCCTCCTGGCGCGCACGCTCATGGTCCATTACGGCTCGGTCACCATCAACGCCGTGCGCTCGGGCATCGCCGGCGTTCTGCTGGTGGTCCTGGTGGCGGCGACCGACGGGCCCGGCACCCTGATCGCGATGTCCGGCCTCACGTTCGTGCTCCTGGCCGTCTCGATCGTGGCCGCCATCGCGGTGGGCGACACCGTGTTCTTCGAGAGCACCCGGGCCATCGGGCTGGGACGCGCGATGACCATCGCCACGACCTACCCGGTAGGCGCCGCCCTGCTCGCCGCCGCCCTCTTCGACGAGCCGCTCACGGTCCCCATCGCGGTGGGCGCGCTCCTGACCCTGGGCGGAGTCGCCCTCATCGTGTCCGGCCGCTCGGGGGCGGCGCCGGCCGAGCGGCTCTGGTTCGGGGTGTGGACGGCAGCCATCGCGTCGGCGGCGTGGGCCGTGTCTACCGTCATGATGAAGCCCCCCCTGCACGAGATCGAGCCACTCACGGCGCAGGCGGTGCGCCTGCCCCTGGCCTCGGCGCTGCTGTGGCTGACCCCGTGGACCCGGGGCGCGGGGACAGCGCTGCACGACGCCGGCCGCGGGCCCCTGGTGCGGATGCTGGTGCTGAGTGTCGTCACCGCGGGCAGCTCCGTCCTCTTCGTCACCAGCCTCAAGTACGCCGGCGTGGCCGTGGGCGCCGTGTTGTCGTCGACCGCGCCGCTGTTCGCGGTGCCGCTGGGCGTGGTATTCCTGGGAGAGCGGATGTCGGTCTTCACGTTCGGCGGGGCGCTGCTCGCGGTCGCCGGCATCATCGTGCTGCAACTCTGACCAGCCCTCGATCGCGATCCGGCGGCGCTCGGCTGGCGCGAGGCCAACGGGTCATCGACCCACTGGCGAGGGGTGTTCCAGGGCGCCCGTGTGCACGGCGGTGGCGAGGGCGATCTGTTTCCCTACGATCTCGACCACCATGTGGGTCAAATCACCGAGCCGATCGCCAATCGCAGCAGGAAGGGCGTCGCGCGGGATTCCCGAAAGCAGGTTACGCGATTCGCCGGGATCCGCCTCCAGG
>JBOHPM010000849.1:0-1540 GCA_050731715.1 Candidatus Rokuibacteriota bacterium | reverse complement strand
TGGGAGCGCTGGCACCGCTCCTGGGAAGCCTGGGCGAGACCGGGCTCAGCCTCGATCTCGCCGTCGACACCGACCTCCCCCCCGACCGCGTGAGACCGGAGGCCCTCGCCCTGACGCACGTCGTCGAGGCGCTCGCCCGGATCTCGGCTCGCCCGCCCGTGCGCGTGCTCCACGCGACCGCCCTGGCCGCGGTGCATCGCGACGATGCCGCACCGCTTGTCCGCGAGCTGGCCGCCCTCGCGGTGCCGGTCGTCGTCTGCCCGCTGCAGACACTGCAGCGGGCCGGACGCGACGACGCGGCAGCCGTCCGGCGCGGCCTCCCCCGCCTGCGCGAGCTGCTGGCGGCGGGGATCACGGTCGCCCTGGGCTCGGGCTCGTCCCCCGAGGCCGCCGCGCTGGACCCGCTGGCGGCGGTGTGGCTGGCCGCCTACGCCAGCCACATGGGCACGCCGGCCGCGCTGGAGCGGGCCCGGGCCATGGTCGCGCCCAGCTCCATCGCGCCGGGCGCCGACGCCGATCTCGTCGTCGTGGACGCGCCGAGCTTCGCTCGGGCGGTCGTGGACCACGCCGAGAAGATCGCGGTGTTCCAGCAGGGCCGCCTGGTCCACCAGGCGGCCCGCCACAGCGAGACCGTCGCGGTCAGGGCGCCCGGGCGTCTCGTCATCCGCGGGGCCACGCTGCTCCGGCGCGTCGGTCGCCACGACGTCGTCGCCGTGGACGGCGTGGTCCGCGAGATCGCGCCGCAGGCCGGATTGGTAGACGGCGCCGAGATCGCCGCCGACGGCCGGCTCGTCGTTCCCGCGTTCGTCGACGCCCATCTGCACGTGGACAAGGCCTTCGTGATGGATTCGTGTCAGCTCGGCGAGGCGAGTCTGTCGGTGGCGGCGGCGGTGGAGGCGATGCGCACGGTCAAGGCCCGATACACCGCCGACGATTTGCTCTCCCGCGGCCGTCTCACGCTGGCCCGCGCCCTCCGCCACGGGACGACCGCCATCCGCGCCCAGTGCGACGTCGATCCCCTCATCGGCCTGCTGGCCCTGGACGTTCTGGTCACGCTCCGACGCGAGTTCGCCGACCGCCTGGATCTGCAGATCGTGGCCTTCCCCCAGGAGGGCCTGCTCGGCGGGGCCCCGGCCGTCGACGTGATGCGCCAGGCTCTCAAGGCCGGTGCCGATCTGGTGGGCGGCGGGCCGTTGGACGTCGACTACCGGGCCCACATCGCCCAGGCCTTCGCGCTGGCCCGCGAGTTCGGCGTGTCGGTCGACATCCACGCCGACCTCGGGATCGACCGGCTACGCTCGCCGAGCGAATGGGAAGCCCCGCTCGTCGCCGCCCACGCCCGGGCGGCTGGCCTGGCCGGCCGGGTCGCCATCGGGCACTTCGCGGCCACGAGCGCGCTCACGCGAGCCCAGATGCGGCCGCTAGCCGCCCTGCTGAGCGATGCCGGCGTGCACGTCGCGGCGCTCACCGCGAGCGAGCTGTACCGGCAGGGAATGGACGACCCGGTGAACAGCCGGCGCGGGGTTGCCCGCGTCGTCGA
>JBOHPM010000848.1:0-1542 GCA_050731715.1 Candidatus Rokuibacteriota bacterium | reverse complement strand
GACCCTCATAATGTACTCGAGGGAGTCCTGCTGGCCGCCTACGCCGCCGGCGCCTCGCGCGCAATACTCTACATCCACGGCGAGGCCGAGCAGGCCGCTCGACGATTGGCCCGGGCTCTCGCCCAGGCGCAGGCGGCGGGGATCGTGGGCGACCGTATGCTTGGCCGCGACGTCGCCTGCCACATCGAGCTCCGGCGGGGCGCCGGCGGCTTCGTGCTCGGGGAAGAGACGGCCCTCTTGGAGTCGATCGAGGGACGTCGGGCCCAGCCCCGGACGCGTCCTCCGTTTCCCGTCGAGTCCGGGCTGTGGGGCCGACCGACGATCATCAACAATGTGGAGACGCTGGCCGCGGTGCCCGCCATCGTGGCTCGCGGGGGCGCGTGGTTCGCCAGCCTCGGAACCCCCCAGGCCGCGGGGAGCAAGGTGTTCGGCCTGTCAGGTCCGCTTCGGCGAGCGGGCGTGGTCGAGGTGCGCAACGGCGTGACGCTGCGCGTGCTGCTGGAGGCCATCGGCGGCGGCCCGATCGATGGACGCAGGCTGCAGGGCGCCGTGGTCGGCGGTCCCTCCGGCAGCGTTGTCCCGGCGCGCCTCTTCGACGAAGCGATGGAGCCGCGCGGACGCGTATCACCCGGCACCGGCGGCATCGTCGCCGTCTCCGAGGACGCATCCGTCGTGCAGATCGTCAAGACCCTGGTCGCCTTCAACGCCAGCGAGTCCTGCGGCAAGTGCACGCCGTGCCGCGAGGGCCTGCCACGCCTGCTCGCCATGATCGACGAGCTGGCCACCGTTCCCGAGACGGAGGCCAGGCTGGGCGAGCTGGCCGAGACGATTCAGCTCGCTTCGCTGTGCGGACTGGGGCAGGCGGCGCCCATCGCGCTGCTGCGCGGGCTCGAGCACTTCGGCGACGCCTTCCGGCGTCCGTCACGATGAACGAGCGCCTGGCCCTGTCCGTCATCGGGGCGGTGTCGGCCGGGGTGGTGGCGGGCGTCGCCGTGTTGCTGCTGGGTCGGCCGCCGGCGCCGGGAGGCACGCTCGACGTATCCGCGTTGCCCGCGCTCAACGCCGTCTTGAACGCCACGAGCGCGGCGTTGCTGATGGTCGGCTATGTCTTCATCCGCCGCCGACGGGTGGTGGCCCACCTGGCCTGCATGCTGGGCGCGTTCGGTGTATCCACGCTCTTTCTCGTTTCCTACGTCGTCTACCACTACTACGCCGGCTCACGTCCTTTCGCGGGCCAGGGCTGGATCCGCCCCGTGTACTTCGCGCTCCTCATCTCCCATATCGTCCTGGCCGCCGCCATCGTGCCCCTGGCCCTGACGACCATCTACCGGGGGCTCACCGGACAGTTCCCTCGCCACCGGCGAATCGCCCGCTGGACCCTGCCCATCTGGCTCTACGTGTCGGTGACGGGCGTCGCCATCTTCCTGATGCTCTACCCCTAACCCTCTGAGATCGGCAGGAGAGGAGGGCAACCGTGATCTGGCGGGTGATCGTGGCCGCAGCGGTGACTGGCGTGGTTGGCCTCGTCATCGGGTTCTATCT
>JBOHPM010000847.1:0-1543 GCA_050731715.1 Candidatus Rokuibacteriota bacterium | reverse complement strand
CGTAGGGGACGTGACCCCGGTCGGAGAGCAGGAAGTGCGGGACGCGCGTGGGCGCCTGCAGCTGCACGAGCAGGCGACCCCGTAGCCGCTCGCCATCGGCGCCCCGCGCCTCCGGCGCCTCGAGGCGGAGCAGGCCCGGGATCCGCGGCACGTCCCACTGCCAGCCGCACGAGGCGACGACGACGCCGCGCCGCATCAGGAAGCCGTCGCCGACGTCGATCGGCGGGTTCGGCTCCGAGGCCGGCGTGAACACTGGTCGGGTAGCGCGGTTGAAGTTCGGAACCGCCACCCGATTGCCCCGGTTGACCACGTCGATCAGCAGGCGGCCACTCGCGCGCCGGCGGTCGACCGGGGCCAGGATCGACACGTCGGCCGCGAACGCGACGCGACCAGCCCCGTCGCGGGGCGCGAGCGCGAGATCGGTCACGCGGGCGTTGGCCGCGTGGGAGGGGTCGACGGACATGCGGAGCCGGCCCTTCAGCTCTTCGTAGGGGCCGACCTCGCCGAAGGGCGCGCCGCCAGCCAGCGGGCGGCGCAGCTGGAGATCGAAGGCGATCACCGGCCGACCTCGGCGCGGAGCCGCGTGGCCAGGGCGCCCAGGGCATCGATCATCGTGCCGACCGAGCGCGCGCCGGCCTGGAAGACGGCGGTAGCGTTGAGCGAGGCCCAGCCGAAGCCCATCGCCTGCAGCGCCGCCACCCGCGCCACGACGCGGTCGGGCTCGGCGTAGAAGCGCTTGCTCTCGGCGTCGCGCGGCGGCGGCGCCACCATGCTCTGCAGGCCGATGGCGGCAGGGTCCCGCCCGGCCTGCTGGGCGTGGCGGTGGATCGTGGCGATGGCGCGCCGCGCATCATCGGCCTCATTCACCCGGCTGGCGAGCCAGCCGTCGCCCAGCCGTCCCACGCGACGGTACGCCGCCTCCGAGTTGCCGCCGACCCAGATGGGGAGCGCGCGCCCCTGCGGCGGCTTGGGTTCCATGGCCATGGCGGTGGCCTGATAGTGCTTGCCGTCGAAGTCCACGCGGGCGTCGGCCCAGTAGGCGCGCAGCAGAGCGATGGCCTCGTCCGCGCGGGCTCCCCGCGCGCTGAAGTCGGCCCCGAGCGCCTCGTACTCCGATTCCTGCCAGCCCACGCCGACCCCGAGGCGCACGCGGCCGCCCGAGAGCGTGTCGAGCGTGCTCACCTGCTTGGCGACCAGCGTCGGCTCGCGCTGCGGCAGCACGAGCACCTCGGTGCCCAGCGTCACCCGCGAGGTCACAGCGGCCACGTGGGCCAGCGTCATCAGCGCTTCCAGGATGGGCATCGAGGGGTTGTAGGGCCCGGCGGGTCGACCGTCGAGGGGATGGCCCATGACGACGTGGTCGAAGACGTCGATGTGGTCGTAGCCCATCTCCTCGATGGCCCGGGCGAAGTGCCGCACCGCCTCCGGGCCTTCCCGGTAGGCGACGCTGGGAAACTCGATCGAGAGCTTCACCGGGCCCGCTGGGGCAGATCGTAGAGCGCGGCCACGTTGTCGTGGGTGAGCTTGCGCCGGATCCGCTCGG
>JBOHPM010000846.1:0-1546 GCA_050731715.1 Candidatus Rokuibacteriota bacterium | reverse complement strand
CCTGGGACAGCGTCCGGACCTGCCCGAGGGCATGGACGCCGACCAGCTTGACGCGCGCGGGAAGTCGATCGAAGCGGTGTTCCGGCTTCCCGGCCCGCCACAGCTGCACGCGCTGCCACACGCCATAACCGAACACGCCGACGGCGACGATGCCGCCGACGTAGAGCGCGAGCTGGGCCCACAGGGGAACGTTCCAGAAGGTGTCCCGGAAGGGAACGTCGGGGCTCATGAGGGCTTCCACGATAGCATGGCCAGAATCTGCTCGGCCCCGGCGTAGGGATCGAGCGTCCCCTCGACGACCTGCTCCCGAATGCGAGCGAGATCGCCGGTGGCGAGGCGGCGCTCCACGCCGGCCGTCAAGGTCTCCACGAGGAGACGACGGAACTCTTGCCGGCGCCGGTCGCGCCGCCGCATCTGCAGGGCTCCCGCCGCCTCCAGCGTGGCCCGGTGCCGGTCGACGGCCTCCAGGAGCTCGGCGACGCCCGCGTTGCTGTGGGCCTCGGTGGCGAGGACCGGAATCTCCCAGTCGATGTCGCGAGGCCCCGTCGAGCCCGTGTACTGCAGGTGTGCGGCGAAGCGCAGCTCGGCGCGGAGCGCGTCGGCGCCGCTCCGATCGGCCTTGTTCACCACGAACACGTCCGCCGCCTCCAGGAGCCCGGCCTTCATCGTCTGGATGGCGTCGCCAGACTCGGGCACCAGCACGACGATCGTCGTGTCGGCCAGCTTCATGACGTCGAGCTCCGTCTGCCCCACGCCCACGGTCTCGATGAGGATCCACTGCAGGCCGAAGGCGGCCAGCAGCTTGAGCACGTCTCCGGTGGCCCGGGCCAGGCCCCCGAAGGCCCCGCGCGTGGCCATGCTGCGGATGAAGACCCCAGCGTCCAGCGTATGGGCCTGCATGCGGATGCGGTCGCCCAGCACCGCACCGCCAGTGAAGGGGCTGGTCGGGTCGACGGCGACCACCCCCACCGTCCCTTCCCGCGTCCGGATAAGCGCGGTGAGCCGATCGACGATGGTCGACTTGCCGGCCCCCGGCGGTCCGGTCACCCCGACGACGTAGGCGTCGCGGCCGCGACCGTGGATCGCGCGCATGATGGCCGGCACCGTGTCGGACCGGTTCTCCACCAGGGTGATCAGTCGGGCCAGGGCGAGCCGATCTCCAGCCAGCATCCGCTCGATCAGGGCCGCAGTCTTGGGATCAGGCAGGGAGCGACGGGCGGAGGGAGGCGACGTCATGCAGCGTCCGATTGTAGCACTCCGGCGGTGGGCAACCGAGGTAGCTCGGCGCCGCCGGGTTACCGGATCACGTCGTTGGCTCGTACCGTGACGGATTGCGGAAGCGTCAATTGCAGGGCGGTCGCCGCCTGGAGATTGATCACCATCTCGAGCTGGGTCGGCAACTCCACCGGCAGCGTGGCCGGCTTGGCGCCTTTGAGGATCCTGTCCACGAAGAAGGCCACGCGCCGGCTTAGCCCGATGAGGCTCGGACCGTAGGATACCAGCCCGCCAATGTCCGCGTACTCGCGCAGCTCGTAGACCGCCGGCA
>JBOHPM010000845.1:0-1546 GCA_050731715.1 Candidatus Rokuibacteriota bacterium | reverse complement strand
CCCTTGGAAGACGCCCGCGGCGGCAACATCACCCGGCCCGAGGACCGGCGCCTCGCCGTCGGCATGAACGACGTGTCCAACCTCGGCCGCGACGGCCAGCCCCTCGAGCGCGACTCCCGCCAGCACCTGTTCAACCTGGGCAACCTGCTCTGGCACTCGGACAGCTCGTTCCGGGCGATCCCCGCGAAATACTCGCTGCTGTCGGCGCGGGTGGTGCACCCCACGGGGGGCAACACCGAGTTCGCCGACATGCGCGCCGCCTACGATGCCCTCGACGCCCAGACGCAGGCGCAGATCGAGGACCTTCTGTGCGAGCACTCCCTGATGTACTCCCGGGGCCTGCTCGGGATGCTCGACTTCTCGGAGGACGAGCGGGCGATGTTCCGGCCGGTGCGCCAGCGGCTCGTGCGCCGGCATCCCGTGACCGGCCGCAAGTCGCTGTACCTGGCCTCCCACGCCGGCGCCATCGTCGGCATGCCCATGCCGGAGGCCCGCATCCTGCTCCGCGACCTCACCGAGCACGCCACCCAGCCGCGGTTCGTGTACGTCCACCGGTGGCGGCCCTGGGACCTCGTCATGTGGGACAACCGGCAGGTGATGCATCGGGGGCGCCGCTACGACCAGAGCCAGGCCCGCGACATGCGCCGCACCACGGTGGCGGGGGACGCGCCCACCGCCCCCCAGGTCGAGGTGTCGTAGGGCCTGGGAATCTCCGCTAGCGTTCTCGCACGACCGGATTGCGCAAGACGCCGATGCCCGGGATCTCGACCTCGACGAGGTCGCCGTCCTTCATGTTCTCCGTCGCGCCATCCGTCCCCATCCACAGCACGTCGCCCGGGTGGAGCGTGAGGTACTGGCTCATGCGGCTGATGAACTGGCGCACGCCGAAGATGGCGTCCTTGACGGCGTAGGTGAACATCTCCTTGCCGTTGAGCCGGATGGTGACGCGGAGGGCGTCGGGGTCGAGGCCGGTCACGATCCAGGGGCCCATCGGCTTGAAGGTGTCGGTGTTCTTGCCCCGCCAGAACGTCCGGTCGCCGCGCTGCCAGGTGCGCTCGCTGACGTCGTTGCCGATCGTGTAACCGAAGACGCAGTCCAGCGCCTCGGCCTCGGAGACGCGCTTGCAGCGCTTGCCGATCACCGCGACCAGCTCCCCCTCGTACTGGACCTGGTCCGTGGCGTCCTTGGGGATGACGATCGGCTCGTCGGTCGCGACGAGCGCATTGTTGGCGCGGTAGCCCACGTCGGCCTGGGGTGGAAACTCCGGCTTCACGCCCCGACGGTGGGCCATCTCGGTCACGTGCTCGCGGTAGTTCACGCCGGCGGCATAGAACGTGGGCGGAATGACGGGGACCCGCAGCTTGACCGTGCTCAGGGGCAGGCTGGTCGGGGTCCGGGTATGACGCTCGAACGGGCTGCCGGTGACCTCGTGCACGGTGTTCCCCTCGATGACGCCATAGGCGGTGTTCGATCCGGACTGAAACCGGCACCATTTCATGGTGAGCGCTCCTCTCTGGCGTTACTGGGCGAGGCGACGGCCACGTCA
>JBOHPM010000844.1:0-1554 GCA_050731715.1 Candidatus Rokuibacteriota bacterium | reverse complement strand
GCCGGGGCCGAGGGCGAGCTCGTGGCCCTGCTCGGCGAGGACTGCTATGGGCGCGACGACGAGACCCTCGAGCGCGTGGTCGGCACGCGGCTCGCCGAGGGCAAGCTGACGCTCGCCGTGGCCGAGTCGTGCACGGGCGGGTTGCTCGGCCACCGACTCACCAGCGTGCCCGGCTCGTCCCGCTACTTCGAGCGCGGCGTGATGGTCTACTCCAACCGCGCCAAGGAAGAGCTGCTGGGTGTGCCCGCGGAGGTGCTGCGCGTCCACGGCGCGGTCAGCGGGCCTTGCGCCGAAGCCATGGCGGCGGGCATGCGCCGGGCCGGGGGCACCGACTGTGCGCTGGCGGTGACGGGCATCGCCGGGCCCGACGGCGGCACGCCAACCAAGCCCGTGGGCACCGTGTTCGTCGGGGTCGCCGTGGGCGCCCACGTGCGGGCCGAGCGCTTCCTCTTCGCCGGCGACCGCGCCGCGGTCAAATGGCAATCGGCCCAGGCGGCGCTCGACCTGCTGCGCCGGCGGCTGCTCCGCCCCCCGGAGCCCTCCCGATAGCGGGCATCCGCGCGTTCGTGGCCATCCTCCTGCCCGACGACGTGCGGGCCAGCCTGGCCACGGGGATCGAGCGGCTCGGCCCCCGGGCGCGCGGTGTCGCCTGGGTCGTCCCCGAGAACCTGCACCTGACCCTCAAGTTCCTCGGGAGCGTCGAGCCGCTGCGCCTGGAGCAGGTCGCCGACGCGCTGCAGGCGACCGCGGCGGCGGCGGCGCCCTTCGCGCTCGCCGTGCGCGGGCTGGGCGCCTTCCCGTCCCCGGCCCGCCCACGGGTCATCTGGGCCGGCATCCACACGGGCGGGGCCACGATGGCCGCGCTGGCGTCTCGGGTGGACGACGCGCTGGGCCCGCTCGACGTTCCTCGCGAGGAGCGCCCTTTCTCCGCCCACGTGACCCTGGGCCGCGTGCGGGAGCCACGTCGCGATCCGGCCCTGGCCGAGGCGCTGGCCGGGGGCGCCGAGAAGGACTTCGGCCACTTCCGGGTTGAGCGCATGACCCTGATGCGCAGCGACCTGTCGCCGCGGGGGGCCCGCTACGCCACGCTTGCCGCCTGGTCACTCGGCCGGTCGGGCCGGGGCTGAGTCGCGCCGTGCCGCTCTTCAGACATTGACGCCCGCCGCCACGGACTCCTAGAATGCTCGAAGCGGGATTCAGCGAAGCCACTCTCTCGGCGCAGGCGCCCCGATGGCAAAGGAGATGATCCCATGGCTGAGGTGAAGAGCGATCGGCGGCAGGCCCTGGAGCTGGCCATTGCCCAGATCGAGCGGCAGTTCGGCAAGGGCGCAGTCATGCGGCTGGGCTCGGGAGCGCCGCTCGAGGAGATCGCCGTCATTCCCACCGGGGCCCTGTCCCTCGATGCGGCGCTGGGCGTGGGCGGGCTGCCGCGGGGGCGCGTGACCGAGATCTACGGACCGGAGTCCTCGGGCAAGACGACCCTGGCCCTGCACGTGCTGGCCGAGGCCCAGCGCCTGGGCGGCATCGCCGCCTTCATCGACGCCGAGCACGCGC
>JBOHPM010000843.1:0-1557 GCA_050731715.1 Candidatus Rokuibacteriota bacterium | reverse complement strand
GGCTACCCGGTGTTCCGGTTGCGCGGCCATTACTTCGCCATCGCCACCATCGCCGTCGGCGAGATCGTGCAGACGCTGGTGATCAACTGGGACTGGGCGGGCGGCGCCCGCGGGCTGTTCGTGCCCATCCAGCGCCCGGACAGCCTCGTCAACTTCCAGTTCCACGAGACCAAGGCCGCCTACTATTTCATCGCGCTGGGCCTGCTGCTGCTGGCGCTGGCCGCCACCCGCCAGCTCGCGGGATCGCGACGCGGCTACTACTTCCGGGCCATCCGTGAGGACCAGGAAGCGGCGGCCGCCCTCGGTGTGCCCGTGGCCCGCGAGAAGCACTGGGCCATGGGGGTGTCGGCGGCGCTCACCGCGCTGGGCGGCACCTTCTACGCGCAGTACGTTTTCTTCATCGATCCCGAGTCGGTCTTCCCACTCTCGCTCTCGATCCTCATCTGCCTGGTGGCCGTGCTGGGCGGCGTGGGGACGCTATGGGGGCCACTGCTCGGCGCGGCCGTCCTCGTCCCCCTCAGCGAGGGCACCCGGGTGGCGCTGGGCGGCGGCGGCAAGGCCCTCGACCTCCTGATCTACGGCGCCCTGATCATGCTCATCGCAATCTTCCAGCCAGGAGGGCTGGTCGGGCTCATACGGACGCAGCCACGGCCGTCTCGAGCCGGCCACCCGCAGGGCGAGCCGGCCTCGCCGACCTCGCTACAACGATGAGCTTGCTGACCGTCAGCGAGCTGACCAAGCGCTTCGGTGGCGTGGTGGCCAACCGCGAGATCTCGCTCACGGTGCGGCCCGGCGAGCTGGTGGGGGTCATCGGGCCCAACGGCGCTGGCAAGTCCACGCTGTTCGATCTCATCACCGGCCTCACCCGGCCGGACGCCGGCCGGGTCAGCCTCGCCGGCCAGGACATCACCCATCTGCGGCCCGATCAGATCAGCCGCCTGGGCGTGGCCCGCACGTTCCAGAAGCTGCGTCCGTTCGGCGGGATGACTGTCCTCGAGAACGTGATGGTCGGCGCCTTTCAGAAGACGGCGGATGTCGGGACGGTTCGGGCGCGCGCGCGCCGGGCCCTAGCCAGCGTGGGGCTCGCCGACCGGGCTGATGCCCACGCCCGGACGCTGTCGACGGGGCAGCGCAAGCGGCTGGAGCTGGCCCGGGCCCTGGCCACGGAGCCGCGCTTGCTCCTGCTCGACGAGGTGACCGGCGGCGTGGACCAGGCCACCATCCCGGGGCTCGTCCGCCTCGTGCGCGACCTGCACGCTGGCGGGCTCGCCCTCATTGTCATCGAGCACAACATGCGGGTGATCATGGACCTGTCGCAGCGAGTGGTGGCCTTGCAGCTCGGCGAGGTCATCGCCGAGGGGACGCCGGACGAGATCATGCGCGACACGCGAGTGATCGACGCCTATCTGGGCCAGGCATGGCGATGATGTTGGAGGCCCGGGGCCTCGACGTCCTGCTGGGCGACTATCAGGTCCTGTGGGGGGCCCGGCTGCAGGTGAGCGAGGGGGAGGTCGTGGCCCTGCTGGGGCCCAACGGGGCCGGCAAGTCCACCCTCAT
>JBOHPM010000842.1:0-1559 GCA_050731715.1 Candidatus Rokuibacteriota bacterium | reverse complement strand
TGCGGGCCGGGATCGGCGTCCTCGTTCCCGGCGGCAATCCGACCGTGGAGCCGGAGCTCTACCGCATGGCGCCGGCGGGCGTGACGATCCACTTCGCTCGGCTCGACTCCAATGCCGGAACGCCGGGTAGCGCCGATGTGGCGGAGGCCGAGGCGGTCATGATCAGCGGCACCGGGCTGCCGACGGCGGGGATCGTCGAGCGCCTCGAGTGCGACCTCGGCACACCCCCGACCCTCTCCGCGCTCGCTCGGCGGACCCATGATCCCGAGAGTGCTAGCTTCGAACTCGAAGCCCGCACCGTGTGTTAGCGTAGACGGCGTGAACGAGCAGCTCGGGTCCAAACGCGACGTCGGCGCCGCGCTGGCGGCCCATCTGGTCGCGCAGCCACCTGCGGGTGTCGTGTCCGTGTACCTGTTCGGCAGCCAGGCAGCCGGCCGGGCCCACCGAGAAAGCGACGTGGACGTCGCCGTGCTCCTGCACTGGGACGGCTATCCAACTTCCCGAGAGCGCTTCGAGGCACGCCTGCGGCTGATCGCCGACCTCTCCGCGGCTCTGGGGCGTAACGACGTCGATCTGGTCGTGCTCAACGATGCCCCGCCGCTCCTGGGTCGGCATGTCGTCACGACGGGCCGGCGTTTGCTCTGTACCGACCCTGAGGCCGACCACGTCTACGTCCGCGACGTCCAACTCCGCGCGGCCGACCTCCAGCCCTGGCTCCAGCGCATGGCCCGGATCAAGCTCGCCGCGCTCCGGCGGTGAGCCCGCTCGCCGAGCGGCTAGCGGAGCTCAAGCGACATCTCGACCATCTCCGGGCCCTGCGCCCTCGCGTCGCCGGCCCCGAGTCGCTGCGGCGCGACCTGTCGCTGCACAACGACGTGCTCTTCTCATTGCTGACCGTCTGCCAGCTCGTCATCGACGTCTCCGGAGAGCTGGCGGCCCGCCGGGGCGAGCGCTTCGAGGACTACGCGGGCGCCGTCCGCAGCCTGGCGGCCGACCCCCGGTTCCCGCCACACCTCGTGCGCGAGCTCGAGCGGCTGCCCGGATTCCGGAACGTGCTGGTTCACGAGTACGTGGCCCTGGACATGGCCCGCGTGATCGAGGCGCTCGACCGGCTCGAGCCCGTCGAGGAGTTTCTCGAGATCGCCCGTACGGTGGTCGAGGGCGGCCCGCTATGACGCTGCCCGTCGTGGACCGTCTCCTCGAGCTCTTGCAGCACTTCGGCCTCGAGCGGGCGCATGTGGCGGCCGCCCTGCCGGCGGACTGGCGCGGGCTGGCCACGGCCCATGCCGACCGGATCGCCTCCTTGAGTCTGGTGTGCCCGATCGGGATCGATCCGGCCCTGGCGACCGTGGCCTCGCGGGCGCAGGTGATTCACGGGGACCAGGGGCCCATCGCCGAGCGGGCGCGAGCCGCCGTGGCGCGCATGCCCGAGGTGGCGCTGGTGACCCTGGCCGGATATGCCGGGCTCGTCTGGTCCGATGTGTGCGCCGAGCGGGGCGAGGAGATGGTCCCGGCGCTGCTCGATTTCGTGCGCCGCATCGAGGGCAAGCACCCCGCCG
>JBOHPM010000841.1:0-1560 GCA_050731715.1 Candidatus Rokuibacteriota bacterium | reverse complement strand
CGGCGCGACCTCGTCACGAGTGGCAAGCTGGCTCGGCTGATCGAGGAGGACGGCCTGCACGGCATGACGTCGAACCCGACGATCTTCCAGAAGGCGATCGCGGAGACCGACTTGTACGACGAGGACATCCGGGGGCACGCCGCCCACGGCAAAAAGGTCGGGGTGATCTTCGAGGCCCTGGCTGTCTCCGACGTCCAGAGCGCGGCAGACGTGTTTCGCGCGGTCTACGACCGGAGCAAAGGGCGGGACGGCTTCGTGTCCATCGAGGTCGCGCCGCGGCTTGCGCGCGACACGGAGGGCTCGATCGAGGAGGCGCGCCGGCTTTTCGGGTCCTGCGACCGGCCGAACGTGATGGTCAAGATCCCCGCCACGACGGAAGGCATTCCGGCCATCAGGCAGTGCCTGGCGGAGGGGATCTCCATCAACATCACGCTCCTCTTCTCCGTCGCGCGCTACCGCGAGGTCATGGAGGCCTACCTCTCGGCCTGCGAGGAGCGCGTGGCCGCGGGCCGGCCGGTGGACCGCCTCCCTTCCGTCGCGAGCTTCTTCGTATCCCGGGTGGACACGAACGTCGACAAGAAGCTGGCCCGAATCGCGACGGCGGGGAAGACCGATCGGGAGCGGGCCCTTGCGAAGAAGCTCCGCGGGAAAGTCGCCATCGCCAATGCCCGCCTCGCCTACGAGGCCTTCGCGGAGGTGTTCGGGGGCTCTCGCTTCGCCGCGCTGAAGAAGTACGGGGCGCGCGTCCAGCGGCCCCTGTGGGCCTCCATGTCGACGAAGGACCCGGCGTACCCCGAGCTTTACTACGTGGAGGCGCTCGTCGCGCCCGACAGCGTCGCCACGCTCCCGCCCGAGACCTTCGCGGCGTACCGGAACCACGGCGATCCGAAGGTGCGCATCCAGGACGACCTGCCGGAGGCGCACGCCATCTTCCGGGGCCTCGAGGAGCTGGGTATTGATGCGGGACAGGTCTCCCGGGAGCTCGAGGAAGAGGGGGCTAAGAAGTTCGCCGACTCCTTCGACTCGCTTCTGTGCGCCCTCCAAGAAAAAGAACAAGCGATGGGGGTCGCCTGACAGCGTGCCCAGAACGAAGATCATGTGCACCATCGGGCCGGCGTCTCGGTCTCCCGAGACCCTGGAGCAGCTGATCCGGGCCGGGATGGACGTCGCGGCCGGCGTCCCCGTGCGGCGTCCCGGAATGACGAACTTGATCAAAGTGGAGACCCTGTGATCGACCGCTCGTTCATGGTGGCTCGAGGTCGGGGCCCGCCCGGCCGTCCGACGTCTCAGCTCGCGAGCGTGTCCCGGACGGCCTGGACCTGCGTCGATGCTCGCAGCGTCGTACGGATTGGCACGTACTCACCGCCCGCCAGTTCGGTAACGGGTTCGAAACCGACCCCGCGAATCTTCAGCCTCCGGTCCGTCGCTTGAATCGCGAGGTGGCGGCGTTCCTTCGCGACCACCCTCCAGCCGACATAGAGCAGGAGCGTCTCCACCGATGCCAAGCACGTATTCGGGAAGCCCGAAGAGGTGGTGGCCAAAGAGCCTGATTTAGTGACC
>JBOHPM010000840.1:0-1563 GCA_050731715.1 Candidatus Rokuibacteriota bacterium | reverse complement strand
CGGTGCGAGACGCTCGACGGTGATGGCTGTCGCCACGACAGCCATCGCGCGCAGGTCCATGACCCCGATGACGAGGAGGATCGCCGTCAGGCCGGCACAGCAGTAGCTGCAGTGGAGGCCGAGGCGCAGGCCGTGTCGCCAGGCCGTGCCGGCGTCCGCCGGCAATGTGCGGCCGCGTCCCGGTGCCTCCCGGCAGCAGGCAAGGTGATGTGCCTTCCACGCGGTGAACTGGAGCGCGCCGGCGATCACGACGACCACACCGACCGCGATCGGAACGGCGCGCGCCAGCGCCGGCAGCTGCATCTCGACCGCCGCCAGCGCGACGCCCAGCGCAAAGGCGGCCATTCCGAACCCAGTCCACACCGAGAAGTACCCCACGCCCGCCAGCGCGGTCAGCCGACCCAGGCGCGTCTCGCCTGTCCTGCCGACGGCCCGGCGGTAGCGCAACAGCATTGGCACCAGGGACGGCAGCATCATCGCTACCATCATCACGACCCACATGCCGAGGAACGACACCGCGGCGCCGGGCCACGTCTGTCCGGGCATCCGCATCCACGCCATCGACATCGTCCAGCCGCCGGGCATCGGCATCTCGCCCATCGCCGACATGGACGAGCACCAGGCGATCGTCACCGCCGCGCTGGCGGCGAAGAGCAGCGCCGAGACGCCAAAAAAAGCTTGCTGGGAGGCTCGCTCGGAAACCATGCGTCGTGAGATCTCCCGTCCCCCGGTTGCGCCAACGACACCCACGACTGGCTCAGCGCTTGTCGTACTCGTCGTGGCGGCGCCACCAGAGGCCCGTCTCGTTGCGCCCCGTGGGGGCGCGGTCGAGCCACTGGTACATGCCCCAGAGGCCGTCCAGTCCGCGCGCATAGGTGGAATAGGTTTGGTAGACGACGCCGTCCTCGAGCGCGAACGCGCTCATGCCCGGCCTCTCGCGCGTGTACGTGGCCGCGTCGGTTCCGGTCATGGCCGCGTTCTGGGCGACGGGCTCCGGGACCGCCGTCACGTCCATTGCGTGGCCGCCGCGCCGGTAGTTGTATTCGATGCTCCCCTCGCGCTGTTGCTCCTCGGTGAACGAGACGTTGAAGTCGAAGTTGAAGTCGCTGCCGAGCGAGGACGCCCAGGGAAACGTCCACCCCATCCGCCGCTTGTACGCCTGCAGCTTCGCGAGCGGCGCCCGCGACACCGCCGAAAGCGTGACGTCGTGGTTCGCCAGGTGGACGACGAAGCCGTCGAACCCGTCCGCGATCGTCGAGCAGGTCGCACACCCCGCCGTGTAGTCGGGCCCGAACATGAAGTGGTAGACGAGGAGCTGGGAGCGCCCTCTGAAGAGGTCTGCCAGCGAGGCGCTCCCCTCGTCGGTCTCGAATCGGTGCTCCTTGTCGATCCGGACCCACGGCAGCTCCTGCCGCCGCCGCGCCAGCTCGTCGCTGCGCCGCGTGAGCTCCTTCTCCGCCTCGAGCAGCTCGAGCCGTGCGGCGAGCCACTCCTTTCGTGTCCCGGTCATGTGCTTCGGCATCGCTCTACCCTCCTTCCTGTCGCTAGGCATCTCCGTGGCTC
>JBOHPM010000839.1:0-1567 GCA_050731715.1 Candidatus Rokuibacteriota bacterium | reverse complement strand
ACATGGAAGGCTACGGCCGGTCGGACAAGCATCGCGACATCAACTCCGACATCGCCACCGGGGCCGACGATCTGGAAGCGGCCGCCGACTACATCGCCAAGACGCGCGGCGCGGAGTCCTTGCTCGTCTACGGCATCTCGTCCGGCGCCCTGCGCGCCGCGCTCTTCGCCCAGCGCCGCCCCGAGCGCGTCCGGCGCCTGGCCCTCGACGCGTTCGTGTGGACGGGCCAGGGCAGCCCGACGCTGGCCGATCGGCGGCAGCGCCTGCCCGAGTTCCAGGCCCGGAACCGCCGGCCCATCGACCGGGCCTTCGTGCGGAGCATCTTCACCCGCGATCATCCGGGGACGGCCGATGACGAGGTGATCGAGGCCTTCGCCGACGCCATCCTGGCCCTCGACGACTCGGTGCCCACCGGGACCTACGTGGACATGTGCGCGAACCTGCCCGTGGTCGATCCGGCCCGCATCACGGCGCCCACGATCATCATGCGGGGTCAGTTCGACGGCATCGCTGGCGTCGAGGACCTCCTGGCGTTCTTCGCGCGGCTGCCCAACCCCGACAAGCAGTTCGCCGTGATGCCGGGGATCGCCCACGCCAGCTTCCATCAGAAGAACTTCGGGATCGCCTATCACATCCTCCACAGCTTCTTCAGCCAACCTGCACCCGTCTATCGGGGCGCCTGAGAGGGGGATCGCGTGAACTGGATTCGTCTCGTGGCCGGCGTCGCCGCGCTGCTGCTGGCCGGGCCCGCGGCTGGCCAGACCTTCACTCCCGACACGGTGGACATGGCCGCGGCCAAGCGGGAGGGCGCGGTCACCTGGTACACGTCCACCCCGGTGAAGACGGCGCAGAAGATCGCCACCCTGTTCCAAGAGGCGACGGGTATCAAAGTGGAGCTCTTCCGCTCCGGAGGCTCGGCGGTGCTGCGCCGATTCCTTCAGGAGATCGATGCCCGACGGGTGGTGGCCGACGTCATGACGATCTCCGACCCCGCCGGGGTGAGCGCCCTGATCAAGCGCGATCTCCTCGTCCCCTTCCGGCCCCGGAACTACGACAAGGTCCGCGACGAGGTCAAGGACCCCAAGGGCTACCACATCGCCCAGCGGGTGAACCTGGCCGCCATCATCGTGCGCTCGGACAAGAACGTGCCGCAGCCGAAGAACTGGACCGACCTCACCGATGCCAAATACAAAGGGATCCTGGTCATGCCCGATCCCTCGTACACGGCGATCCAGCTCATGGTGGTGGGCACGCTGTCGCAGAAGTACGGCTGGGAGTTCTACCAGAAGCTCCGGGCCAACGAGATCATGATCGTGCAGAGCCATCAACAAGTGTCGGAAACCCTCACCCGCGGCGAGCGGCTGATCGCCGCGGAAGGCGCCGATCAGTACGCGTGGACCGATCGCAAGGCCGGGCACAAGGTGCAGACGATCTGGCCGGCCGACGGGGCCTTCGCCATCGCCGCGCCCACGGCCATCATCAAGGGCTCGGCCCATCCCAACGCCGCCAAGGCGCTGGCCGAGTTCATGATCAGCGACACCGTGCAGAAGCTGTTCCCCGGCGAGGG
>JBOHPM010000838.1:0-1573 GCA_050731715.1 Candidatus Rokuibacteriota bacterium | reverse complement strand
ATCCAGCCATCGGCGATCTCCGCGGCCAGGGCCACGTTCCGGGGGCCGATGGCGGCCAGGTAGATGGGCAGGTCGGCGCGACCGTGGAGGATCGAGCGCAGGGGCTTGCCGAGCCCGGTGGCGCCGGGACCGACATAGGGGATCTGGTAGTCCTCGCCGCGGAATTCCAGGGGCTTGTCCCGACGGAGGATGGCGCGCACGACGTGGATGTACTCCCGCGTCCGGGCCAGCGGCCGGCCGAACGGTTGTCCGTGCCACCCCTCGACCACCTGCGGCCCCGACACCCCGAGCCCCAGGCGGAAGCGCCCCCCCGCGAGCGCATCCAGACTCATCGCCGTCATGGCGGTCATGGCCGGCGTCCGCGCGGCCATCTGCATGATCGCGGTGCCGACGTGGATGCGCTCGGTACGCGCCGCGATCCAGGCGGCCACCGTGACCGCATCGGAGCCGTAGGCCTCGGCGGTCCAGACGGAGTCGTAGCCAAGCCGCTCCGATTCCAGAATCTTCGCCATGTCCAGGTCCAGGGTCGGACCCGAGTAGCTCAGGTGCAGGGCCAGCCTCATAGCACGCTCCTATCGCGGGTGCCAGAGATGATGCGACAGCGCGACCCGGTCACGCCGCACCACGAGCCCCTCGGCCTGCAGGCGCAGGCGTTGCGTCAGCATGCCGCTCATCCGCACCCGGACGCTGATGCCGCCGCGGGCGTTGACGACGCGGTGCCAGGGAAGATCGGCCGGGCACTGCCGCATCGCCTGGCCCACGGCGCGGGCCGCTCGGGGCCGTCCCAGCAGCGCGGCCAACTGACCGTACGTCGCCACGCGGCCCCGTGGAATGCGGCGGACCAGCCGCCACACCGCCGGGACGAAGCTCAGGCCGGGCGCGCGCGGATCGAGAGCTCCCACAGCCGCGCGTACACGCCGCCCCGGCCCAGCAGCTCGGCGTGGTGACCCTCCTCGTGGATGCGCCCGTGGTGCAGGACCAGGATGCGGTCGGCGTGCTGCACCGTCGACAGCCGGTGGGCGATGGTGATCATCGTTCGGCCCTCCGCCAGGCGCGCGATGGCGTGCCGAATCAGCGCTTCCGACTCCGGATCCACGCTGGAGGTTGCCTCGTCGAGGACGAGAACGGCGGGATTGTACACGAGGGCCCGGGCGATGGCCAGGAGCTGGCGCTGGCCGTGCGAGAGATTCGCGCCCCGCTCGACGAGCTCCTCGCCCAGCCCCCGCGGCAACGCCTGCAGCAGGGGCCCGCACTGCGCGGCCTCGACCGCCCGCAGCAGCTCTGTCCGGCCCACCCGCCCGTCGGCCGCGGTCGTCAGATTCGCCTCCACCGTGCCGGTGAAGAGCACCGTCTCCTGAAAAACGATCCCGACGTGCCGGCGCAGGCGCTCGAGGTCCCACTCCCGCACGTCGACACCATCCACCAGCACCTGGCCCCGCTGCACGTCGTAGGCGCGGTTGAGCAGGCGCGCGCAGGTGCTCTTGCCTTCGCCGGTGGGCCCGACCAGGGCGACGTGCTCGCCCGGCCGCACCGCGAGCGAGCAGTCGCGCAGCACCCAGTCCTCGCCGGCATA
>JBOHPM010000837.1:0-1574 GCA_050731715.1 Candidatus Rokuibacteriota bacterium | reverse complement strand
CCTCGAGCCGCTCCGCCGGCGCTCGCAGCGGCTCGAGCAGGCTGTCCTCGCCCGAAGGCGCTGACCACCGTCCCCCGCTGGGTCCGCACCGAGTCCGACCTCATCCAGCTCGCCCGTCGCCTGGAGGGGCTCGGCGAGATCGCCATCGATACCGAAGGCGACAGCCTGCACCACTACCCCGAGCGTCTCGCGCTGATCCAGGTCGCCGACCGCGGTGGTCAGGCGTGGCTGGTCGATCCCCTCGCGCTGAGCAGCCTGGCGCCGCTGGCCCCCGTCTTCGCCGCGCCCCGCCCGATGGTCGTGCTTCACGCGGGCGACAACGATCTCGGCTACCTCAAGCGTCGCTTCGGATTCACCTTCGTGGGCATCTTCGACACCTCGCTCGCCGCGCGCTTCCTGGGCGTGCGCACGCTCGGCCTCGACGTCCTCCTCCGCCAGTACCTGGAGGTCGAGCTGCCCCCGTCACGGCAGAAGGACGACTGGTCGCTGCGTCCGCTCAGCGAGGCGCAGGAGCGCTATGCCGCCGCCGACGTCGAGCACCTGCTGGCGCTCAAGGACCGGCTGAGCGACGAGCTCGAGCGCATCGGGCGCCTGGCCTGGGTCGACGAGGAGTGCGCGGCGCTCGCTGCCGAGCTGCCGCCCGAGCGGGCGCCCGACCCCCAGGCCCATCTGCGCCTCAAGGGGGCGCGCGAGCTGAGCCCGCGCGGGCAGGCGAGCGTGCAGGCGCTCCACGTCCTGCGCGAGCGCCTGGCCGTGGCCGCCGATCGCCCGCCGTTCAAGATCCTGTCCGACGCGACGCTGGTGGCCCTCGCCCAGGCCGCTCCGACAACGCTGGCCGCGCTGGCGACCGTGCCGGGTTGCACGGAGCGCGTGGTGGCGCGCTGGGGGTCGGCGATTGTCGAGGCCGTGGCCACGGCGCTCGCCCTGGCCGAGAGCGCGCTGCCCACGACGGCACCGCCGCCTCGGTCTCCTGGCGTCCCCGCCGTCGTGCGCCGCCGGATCGAGGCGCTGCGAGCCTGGCGGGTGACCGCTGCGCCCGAGCTCGGTCTCGACCCGGGCGTTCTGCTGCCCAACCGGTTGATCCGCCTCATCGCCGAGGCGGGCCCCCGCGGCCGTGAGGCGCTGGCCCGCGTTCCCGGCGTGCGGCGCTGGCGCGTGGAGGCACTGGGCGAGCAGATCCTCCGCACGATCTCCTGATGGAGGGGGGCACGAGACGCGCCCCCCTCCAAACCTCCCCCGTTCACGTGGGGTGTGACACGGCCCCCTCCAAACCTCCCCCGTTCACGTGGGGTGTGACACGGCCCCCTCGAGACCGCCGCCGGGATAGAATCATGTCGTGGCCGACTGGACCGAGCGTGTCGTAGCCGATGACGACGGCCTGCGCGCCATTCTGCGCGAGCTCAAGACGGTCGCGGTGCTGGGCATCAAGGCCCAGGCGGATCAGGCTGCCTACTATGTGCCGGCGTACCTGGCGGCCCGCGGCTATCGGATCCTGCCGGTGAACCCGACGCTGGCAGGGGACACGCTGTTCGGGCTCCGGGTCGTGCCGACGCTGGCCGACCTGGCCGAGCCCG
>JBOHPM010000836.1:0-1574 GCA_050731715.1 Candidatus Rokuibacteriota bacterium | reverse complement strand
GCGAAGGTCAGCGCGGGATCGGCGCTGGCCGTCTGGGCCCGGTCGTACGTCTCGGCGATGCGCCGGATCGGCTCGGCGAAGGCCGGGTGGACAGCGACATCTTTCACCCGCTCGCCGTCGAGGAGCACCACCCGGCCGTCCCGCAGGCCGGCGACGTAGGCCTCCCCGGTGCGCATGGCGGACGTCGGATCACCCGGCCGCGTCGGCCTTGGCGAAGTCGGCGTCCGTGAAGCCGTAGAGGTGCGCGCCCCCCATGAAGATCTGCGCCGCGGTCGGGCGGGACACGTTCTTGAGGAGGTTGGTGGATACGTGGGGGAAGTTCGAGTCGAAATGCGGGTAGTCCGTCGAGACGCACATGCGGTCGGCGCCGATGAGGCCCGCCGTCGCCTCGATCTCCGGCTCGCTGCCTTCCACAGCCGCCCAGCAGTTGCGCCGGAAGTACTCCCGGGGCGTCAGGGTCAGATAGGGCGCGTGGCTGTCGCGGTACTGCGGGTAGTCCCACTCGATGCGCGACAGCAACCCGGGCACCCAGGAGTTCTGGGCCTCCAGGAAGCCCACCCGGAGCTTGGGGTGGAACTCGAACACGCCGCCGATGATCATGGCGATGAGCGACTGCTGCATCTCGATCCAGTGGCTGGCCACGTGGCGATAGAAGCGGTTCTCGCCGTAGAGGGCGTTCATGCCGGAGTACCAGGCGCCCGTGCCTTCGTGGAAGCCCCACGTCACGTCCAGCTCCTCGTGCAGGCTGTACAGCGGCTCCCAGTAGTTCGAGTGCCAGTAGTGGCCGTTGACGAGGTTCGGCCGGATGAACGAGCCGACCGCGCCCAGCTCCCGCACGCAGCGCACCAGCTCCCGGCAGGCCAGGTGCACGTCGTGCACGGGCAGCATGGCGGCGAACTTGAGCTGATCAGGACTGTGCCGGCAGAACTCGGCGATCCAGTTGTTGTACGCCTGGCAGAGGGCCAGGGAGAGCCGCGGGTCGAGGTGGTCACGGGCGATCAGGCTGAGGCCGGTGGTGGGGAAGAGCACCGCGATGTCGACCCCCTCCATCCGCATGCCCATCACCTGGGCCACCGCATCGTAGCCGCGCTCGATGGCGAACTCGAGGCGTCCGGTGTCGGCCAGCCGCGAGCCCGACAGGGGCTGGCTGCTGTGGGCCGTGCCCGGCCGCGACCGCTTGCGGTACTGCTGCAGCTCCGCGTCCCGCGTGGTCGGCAGCCCGTCGATGACGATCGTGCCGCGGCGTGGCCGGCCGTCCTTGTCGAGGGGGAGAATCACGCGCGCCTTGAACCGGGGGTCCAGGTACCGGTCGAAGAGGTCGGGCGGTTCCATGACGTGCATGTCGCAGTCCACGAACCTCAGTCCGTCCTTCATCGCGTTCTCCTTGGCACTGTCGTCGGCCTCCGGGCCGATGCACCGCGGGCCTCAAGGCTAGCACGAGCCCATCCTCACTTGAGCCAGCCCCTCTCGCGGTAGTAGCGCTCGGCGCCCGGATGCAGCGCGACGCCGAGGTGGAGCCAGCCCTGCGCGGGATCGTAGTCGACCAGGCTGGCGTGGAGCTTGCGCAGGCGATC
>JBOHPM010000835.1:0-1576 GCA_050731715.1 Candidatus Rokuibacteriota bacterium | reverse complement strand
GCCGCAAGTAGGGTCCCTGACGCGCTGTGTAGAAGTACAGGGCCGCTGTGGCCCTTTGGTCCAATGGACCAGGCAGCCGCCATCCCTTATACCGGCACAAGGGAGGGAGCAAGACATGAACTGCAAGACAACGATGTCGGCCGCCGCGGCCTGGGTGGTGGCAATAGCGCTCGTCGTGGCCGTCTCAGCCGTTGGCGTCGCCCCCGCCGCCGGCGATGCAGCCAAGGACGCTCTTGATGCTGAGCAGCTCGTGGAGCGAGCCAGGCTCACCGTGCAGAGCTTTGCCGCCGACAAGACGATGGGGCAGCCGGTCCGCGACCTCCTGAAAAAGGCCAAGGCCGTGTACATTGCCCCCGAGGTGCTCCGAGGCGCGTTCATCGTCGGCGCCTCTGGCGGAAGCGGCGTGCTTCTCGTTCGCGGCGACAAAGGGGCGTGGAATGGGCCTGCGTTCTACACGATTGGCGAGGCGAGCTTCGGCCTCCAGGCCGGCGGCGACAAGTCCGAGGTGATGCTGCTCATCATGAGTGATCGGGGCGTGTCGTCGATGCTCGCGAGCAACGTCAAACTCGGCGCCGATGCCAGCGTGGCCGCTGGCCCCGTCGGGGCGGGCGCCACCGCGGCGACCGCCAACGTGAGCGCAGACATCGTGAGTTATTCCCGCGCCAAGGGGCTCTATGCCGGCGCGTCGCTCGAGGGTGCTGTGGTGGCGAAGCAGGAAGGCCTGAACGAGGCTTACTACAAAAAGCAGGACGTTACCCCCACGGAGATCCTGATCAAAGGGACGCCCGTGAACAAGAAGGCCGCTTCCCTCAAGGCCGAGGTCAACAAGCTCGCCAGCGGGAAATGAGTGGGGCTCACGGCTGTACCGCAACCCAGAAACTCGGCGCTCTGGCTGCGCGGCATCGCCAAAAGTCCGATGCCGCGCAGCACTCTCTTCCGGAGCCTCCGGCCTAACCGATCATCATCCGCCCGCAGCTACACATCAGGGATTCTCAGCTCGGCCACTCAGCGTGTTCGGCCTCAGGCCGATTGTCTCCACGAGGCGAACCTCGACGCGGCGGTTCCGCTCCAGGCAGGACTCGGTCGGATCGGCGCAGACGAACGTGGGCTCGCCGGCGGCAACCATCTGGATCCTGCCGGGGGCGATTCCAGCCCCGATGAGCGCCTCGCGGACAGCCACGGCCCGCTTCTCGCCCAGGGCCGTGTCCTGTCGCTGAGATTCCTGCTGATCGAGATAGCCGCGGAGGCTGAGCGCGGTCTGGGGGTGGTCCTTCAGCCAGTCTACCAGTTGCGCCATCTTGTCAGCGCACCGCTCGAGCAGCGCGGCCGTCTGGGGCTTGAAGTGGAACTGCTGCACCGCGCTGTACAGCGGCCCGTCCGCAGCGCTCCTGGGCTGCAAGCTGCCGGGAGCGCCAGGAGGACCGGGAGCGCTAGGAGTGGAGCCAGGAGGACCTGGAGGGCCAGGAGGGCCAGGGATCGTGGAGGGTGGCCCCGGTGCCCCGGCACGGCCAGCCGGGCCGTCGGGCCCGAGCGTCCGCTTGGCGTACCGCACGGGGCGGGGGGTGCAGGGCAGGGG
>JBOHPM010000834.1:0-1580 GCA_050731715.1 Candidatus Rokuibacteriota bacterium | reverse complement strand
CGGGCGAGCGCGCCGGCGAGCGCCAGGCTGGGCGCCGTGGCCCGGAACTCGGAGAGGACGACCACGTCCGCCTGCCAGCGGGTGAGCTGGCGGGCCAGGCCCCCGGCCCGCCGCCCGCCCCCCGCCCGGATATTCCAGGCCACGATGCGCATCGCGACGTCACGTCCGCTGGCGGCGGACTATGTTGTAGCGGGGGCCGCGAGCCCGGTTAGGGCCGCGGGTGGCCTGCCCCAGGCGCGACGCGTATGTTGCATACGCGAGCCAGGTGCCGCCGGCGGCGAGCACGGGGACCAGGACCAGCATGAAGCCCGGAGCGGTTTCCAGGAACCGCGCTCCCCGAAGCCCGACGCGCAAGCCCAGACGCGTGGCCGCGCGGAGGGTGCCGTACTCGCGGATCAGATCGGCCACGGGGGGGCTCAGCCAGTAATAGAGGTCGACGACGACGCGCCCGGGCGTGTTGGTCACCAGATAGCGGTCCCGGAGTCTCCGGAGCGCCTGGACCTCTCGGGCCAGGGGCGAGCCGAACGCCGCCGTGGCGATGAAGCAGGAGGAGCTGCTTCCCGCCCTCACGTTCTGGGGCGGCGGGGCGGGCGCGGCGGGGACGATCCGGTGCACGGTCCCCCCCAGGCCGACGACGTAGAGCTCACCGGCCTGGTCCTCGCCGAAGGACGCGATGTTCAGCGTGGTGTCGAGCAGCAGGGTCTGGGGGGCGCCGCTGGCCGCCGGGTGGAGCTGGAAGATCTCCCCCGTGCAGAAGTCGGCGAACACGTAGGCGCCAGGGGGGAGCGCGCCGCGCACGCCCCGGTAGACGTAGCCTCCGGTCACGGAGCAGCGTCCCCCGGTGTGGCTGTATTCGGTGATGGGATCGATGAAGTCCAGGCTGCACAACAGCGGGTCATTGCCCGTGCAGCGGGTGCCTTCGAAGATGCGCCAGCCGAAATTGCCCCCCAGCGTGATGAGATCGATCTCTTCGCGCTCATTCTGCCCGACGTCGCCGGCGATCAGGTCTCCCGTGAGCCGATCGAACGAGAACCGGAAGGGGTTCCGGAGGCCCAGAGCGTAGATCTCATCGCGGCCGGGCGTGGTGCCAAAGAAGGGATTGGTCGGCGGCGAAGAGTAGGGCGCTGGCGGGCTCGGCATGTCCACGTCGATTCTCAGCATCTTGCCGAGCAGCTCGTTGACATTCTGCGCGCGGTTGTCGGGATCGTTGGACGAGCCGCCGTCGCCCGTGCCGATGTAGAGGAAGCCGTCGGGGCCGAACTCGATCATCCCTCCGTTGTGATTGGCGAATGGTTGATCGATGACCAGCACCGAGATTTCGCCGGTGTTGGCGACGTCAGGATCCGTGGCGGAAGCCTGATACTCGGCGATCACCGTCGTCCCGTCGGGCCGACTGGTGTAGTTGACGAAGAAGCGACGGTTGCTCGCGTAGTCAGGGTGAAAGGCCAGGCCGAGCAGCCCGCGCTCGCCGCCCGCGAGCACCCGGGCGGTGATATCGAGAAACACCGTGGCCATCGGGGCGCCCGGCTGCAGGACGAGGATCCGGCCGCCCTGCTCCACGACGAAGAGCCGGTTGGTCC
>JBOHPM010000833.1:0-1583 GCA_050731715.1 Candidatus Rokuibacteriota bacterium | reverse complement strand
CGTCGGTGGAGCTGCGGTGGGCAGGGCGACTGTCCGCGGAGGGGCGGGCGGCCGGGCGACGGTCGGCAGCTCCTTGTCACCGGGGCGCGGCGCCGCGGGGGCCCTGGACGCCAGGCTGCGATCGGGCAGGGCGGCTTGCTCCCGGGGGGCGGCGGGCCGTGACGCGGGCGGCAGCTCCTTCGCGACAGCGGACTCGCGGGTGGGAAGCTCTCGCGAGGCCTCCCGGCGCGGGAGTTCGGGGGCGGGTTTCGGGGCCGGCACCGCCCGCTCGGCGGGACGCACCTGCGGGCTCGGGACGGCGGCGACGGCGGGGACCAGGTTGACGACGTACGTCTTCGGCTGGGTGACTCGCCAGATCGTGGCGGCCAGCACCAGCATCACGATCAGCGCCAGGTGTCCGATCGCCGAGACCGCGAGGGGAAGGACCGGGATCTGGCCACGCCGCAACGCAGGCCCCGGGCGAGGCCGCGGGCGGAGGCGCAGGGTCATCGCCGCCGTCGACATCTCAGCGCCCGCGGATCGGCTCCGTCACCATGCCCAGTCGCTCGATGCCGGCCCGGCGCACGCGATCCATCGTCTCGATGACGGCGCCGTAGGACAGCCCCGCGTCCGCCTTGAGATAGAGCACCTTGTCGGTACGGTTCCGGAAGGCATCGCGGAGGGCTTCCTCCAGCCCGGTTGGCGTGAGCCGGCGGTCGTTGAGGAAGAGGCCCTGGTCCTTGGTGACCGTGAGGACCATGCGCTCTTCCACGGCCGTGGGCTTGGCCGCGGCCCGGGGGAGGTTGACGTCGATGCCGCGGTACATCATGGGCGCGGTGAGCATGAAGATGAGGAGCAGCACGAGGACGACGTCGACGAGCGGGATGATATTGATCTCAGCCAGCGTCGCCCCGATGCGCCGGGAGGTGCCGGGGTCGTGATTAAAGGCCATCTTTCCCCATGCGCGCCACCTTGGCCGGGCGCGCGAGCAGGTTCAGCAGGTCGAGCGTGAAGCCTTCCATCTCGGTGGCCCAGTGTTTGACGCGGTTCACGAAGTAGTTGTAGCCGATGACGGCGGGGATCGCGGCGGCCAGGCCGAAGGCGGTGGCCACCAGGGCCTCGGAGATGCCGGGCGCCACGACGGCGAGCGAGGCCGAGCCCTGCTGCCCGATGCCGTGGAAGGCCGCCATAATGCCCCACACGGTGCCGAAGAGCCCGATGAACGGCGACGCGCTCGCGGTGGTGGCCAGGAAGGGCAGATAGCGCTCCAGCCGCGCCACCTCGTGGGCGGCCTGCCGGCGCAGCGCCCGCTCGGCAAGCGCGAGACGCTCGGCACCGAGACCGTCCTCGCCCTCGTCGAGCACATCCTCTGGCCCGAACGCCTCCTGATGGGCCGCGGTGTAGAGCGCGGCCAGCGGGCTGTCCCGATGCTTCCTCACGCCGGCGGTCACGACGGCCGCGCGCCGGCCCTCCCGGTAGAGCTTGAGGAAGCCCAGGGTCTCGCGCCTCACCCGTCGGAACTGCCACCACTTCTCCACCATGAGAGCCCAGCTGATGACGGAGAAGCCGAGGAGGATAAGCAGGACCGTCTTGCCGACCGGGCC
>JBOHPM010000832.1:0-1585 GCA_050731715.1 Candidatus Rokuibacteriota bacterium | reverse complement strand
GGACTCCGCCGGGATGGCCATGATGGCCGAGCGCTGGACGTCCTCGTAGCGGACCTTGCTCACGTCGAAGTCGGCGAGGCTGTCCCTGAGCTTGCGGAACGTCTGCTCGAAGGACGGCAGCGTCTTGCGGGCCCGGGTGAGCGGCGTGGTCCGGGCCAGGACGTAATTCTTCACGTAGGGGTGGTTGATCCCGCGCTTCTTGATCTTCGCGACCACGGCGGTGAGCGCCTCGTCGGTGGCCCGCACCAGCTCGGCTCGCTCGGCCCGGTCCTCCAGGCCCCGGCGCAGGCTCGTCTTGAGGAACTTGTCTACACGCCGGAGGATGGGAGCGAACGCCCCCCCGGCGAAGCGCTTGTTGGCCTGGTAGAGCAAGCCCAGCGTGATGAAGTGGGCCGACTCGAGCTGGAAGGTCCAGTCCTCCTCGGTGCTGGAGGGGTGGGCCTCGGCCAGGCCCCGGTACATCCGGATGACCTCCAGCGACTTCTCCTTGAGGTTGTGGGCCTTCTCGGTGTTGAGGGGCAGAATCTGGAATCCCACTTCGGGCTCCACGACCAGGATGGCGGGGATGAGCGCGGCCTTGAGCTTCTCCAGTGCTGTTCGCCGGTGGTTGCCGTTCGGCGTCCAGTACACCCCCGGTTCCGGCGACAGCGCCACCACCGGATCCACGAAGCGGTCGAGCTTCCTGACCGCCTCGGTCAGCCGCTTGACGTGCGCCGGCGAGAGGTCGCGCTGATAAGGGCTGGCCTCCACCTTGTCGCGAGGCAGCAGGCAGAAGAGCTGCCAGTGGTCGCCCACCGGCTCCTGGTAGATGGCCAGCACGTGGCCTCCGTCGTGCTCGACCTGGGCGGCCAGGTCCCGTGCCGGCTTCGGCGGCTCGCGCGGGGGAAAGACGGACCAGGCGCTCACGCGGGGGCCCGCTTCACCGCTTGCACCATCCACTCCTGTCCGGCGCGGGCGCGGACGGGGCGGGGCGGGGGGCCCTGGCGCTCGATTCGGAACGTCCCGGCCAGACGTCGGCGGACTTCGCGTTTCGCGACCGGGAACGGTGGGCCGCCGCCGTACGTGCGGATGGGAAAGAAGCAGGCCCAGAACCACCCGCCGGGCTTGAGGATGGTGGCCATCACCCGGACGTACGCCGCGCGCCGGCGAGGGTCGATCGCGCAGAAGCAGGTGTATTCCCACACGCCGTCGAACGCCTGGGTGTACCCGGTAGCCAGGGTGAAGAGATCGCGCTGCTCGAAGGCGACATCGACGCCGTCCCGGCGGGCGAGCTGGCGGGCCTCCTCCACGGCCGCCGGGACGAAGTCGAAACCGACCGTCTCATACCCACGGCTCGCCAGGAAGCGGGCGTCATGCCCGCGCCCGCATCCCGGTACGGCCACGCGTCCTCGGGGAGGCGGGGTCGTCTCCACGAGGTGCACGAGCGAGGGATGGGGACCGCCCATCTCCCACCCATCACGGTGGTCGGCGTAGAGCGTCTCCCAGAACTCCGGCGCGTTGATCATGAACTTGGAGGGGGCACTAGGCGCGCCCCCTCCAAACCTCCCCATTCACGCGAGGGGCGACTATGGCCCCCCTCCAAACC
>JBOHPM010000831.1:0-1586 GCA_050731715.1 Candidatus Rokuibacteriota bacterium | reverse complement strand
GCCTACTATGTGCCGGCGTACCTGGCGGCCCGCGGCTATCGGATCCTGCCGGTGAACCCGACGCTGGCAGGGGACACGCTGTTCGGGCTCCGGGTCGTGCCGACGCTGGCCGACCTGGCCGAGCCCGCCGATCTCATCGAGGTCTTCCGGCGACCCGAATATCTGCCCGGCCACGCGCGCGAAATCTTGACATTGCCCTGGCGGCCCCAGGCCGTGTGGTTCCAGCTCGGGATCCGCAACGAGCAGGCCGCCGAGCTCCTGGCCCGCGCGAGCATCCGCGTCGTCCAGGACCGCTGCATGATGCCCGAGCACCGCCGGTTGCTGGCGGGGCGGTAGATGGCCGGCGAGTACGCCTTCGTGATGAAAGACCTCCGCAAGGTGGTCCCGCCCAAGCGCGAGATCTTGCGGGGCATCTGGCTCAGCTTCTTCCACGGCGCCAAGATCGGCGTGATCGGTGCCAACGGCAGCGGCAAGTCCACGCTGCTCCGGATCATGGCCGGGGTGGACCGCGACTTCCTCGGCGAGGCCTTCCCGGCCAGGGGCCTGCGCATCGGGTATCTGCCCCAGGAGCCCGTGCTCGACGCCGACAAGGATGTCCGCGGCAACGTCGAGGAAGGTGTGGCCGAGACGCGGGCCCTGCTCGCCCGCTTCGAGGACGTGAGCGCTCGTCTGGCCGAGCCCCTGGAGGCCGAGACGATGGAGAAGTTTCTGGAGGAGCAGGCCCGTCTGCAAGACCAGATCGAGGCGGCCAGCGCCTGGGACCTGGACCACACGGTGGAGGTCGCGATGGACGCGCTCCGCGTGCCCCCGGGCGACATGGATGTCGGCAAGATCTCGGGGGGCGAGCGTCGGCGGGTCGCCCTGTGCCGGCTGCTGCTCTCGCGTCCGGACATGCTGCTGCTGGACGAGCCGACCAATCATCTCGACGCCGAGTCGGTGGCCTGGCTGGAGCGCTATCTCAAGGAGTACGCCGGCACCATCGTGGCCATCACCCACGACCGCTATTTCCTCGACAACGTGGCCGGCTGGATTCTGGAGTTGGACCGTGGCGCCGGCATCCCCTGGGAGGGGAACTACTCGTCGTGGCTGGAGCAGAAGGGCCAACGGCTCGAGCAGGAGGAGAAGGCGGACCTGGCCCGTCGCCGCACGCTCGAGCGGGAGCTGGAGTGGGTCCGGATGGCGCCGCGGGCGCGCCAGGCCAAGTCCAAGGCGCGGCTGCAGGCCTACGAGGCGATGCTGAACGAGCCGCTGGAGCGCCGGGCCGAGACGCTGCAGATCGTCATTCCGGCGGGGCCGCGTCTGGGTGACCTCGTCATCGAAGCCGAGCACGTCAGCAAGGCCTACGGCGACCGCGTCCTCATCGAGGATCTGTCGTTTCGCCTGCCCCGCGGCGGCATCGTCGGTGTGGTCGGGCCCAACGGAGCCGGCAAGACCACGCTCTTCCGTTTGATCGTCGGTGAGGAAGAGCCTGACGCGGGCACGCTGCGGGTGGGGGAGTCGGCGCAGCTGGCCTACGTGGACCAGAGCCGGGAGGTCCTCGACCCCGGCACGACCGTGTGGGAGCAGATCTCGGGTGGCGAAGAGCA
>JBOHPM010000830.1:0-1587 GCA_050731715.1 Candidatus Rokuibacteriota bacterium | reverse complement strand
CCGTCCCTGGGCACGGTCTCGGCGGCGAGGCAGGTCGCCATGACGTTCAGGGGATGCGGCGATACAGGATGTGGCGGCGGTTCCGCGTGTGGGGTCGAACCTGGGCCGGCCAGCGCCCCTGGTCGACCGCCTTGGCCCATGCCTCGCTGGTGAGCACCTCGGGGCCCGTCACCTCGTAGAGGGCCTGGTAGCGCGGCTCGCCCTCGACGACGATCGTCTTGCGCTCGCCGCCGATGATCATCGTCACCGGCTCGGCCCGGAAGCGGGCCACCGAGAGCACCCCGGGCACCTGCAGCAGCAGCGGGACGTGCTCCTTGTCGTAGACCTCGTTGAAGAGCGCCTCGCGGACGGGGTCCACATCCATCGCGGCCGAGAAGAGATAGGGGGTCTGGATCGGCATGGTCGTCTCCTTTGCCGTCAGGTCAGCTCGGGGCGGCACACCGCCCGGAAGTTGCACCAGCGGCAGATGCGCAGGTCCTCCGTGCGCTCGAAGTCCGTGATCACCGCGGCGTTGGCCGCGGCGTCGGACAGATACGCCTTCATGGACCGGATCGATAACCGGAGCTGCTCCTTGATGTCCTCCAGCCGCGAGGCGTCCCAGCGATGGGCCGTGACCTTCGGCTCGCGCAGATTGACCTCGTAGAGGTCGACCTGGTCGGCGTTCACGTCGAGGACCTCACGGGCGTAGAGCGCATAGCAGCCGAGCTGGAAGGCCGCGCCCTCGGCGTGGCTGCCGCCCGTCTTCCAGTCCACCAGGCCCAGGCGGCCCTCCGGTGTCCAGAAGCCGAAATCGGGCGCCACCCACACGGTCGTGCCCTCGAAGTCGAACACCTTCGACCAGTGCTCGATCGACCAGTGCTCCGGCGACGTACGCCGGATGTCGGCCAGCAGGGGCAGCCGGAAGAAGTTCCGGAGGCAGGCGGTCGTGTTCTGGCTGAGCGCCTGCCAGGCCTCCCGGCTCAGCTCCAGCTGGTACTCGTGCTCGAACAGCGCCGCCGTCTTGGGACTCTCACGGTAGCGGCCTGCCCGCGACGACCGCCAGTCCCCCCGCATGCGCTCGATGACATCGGCGATGAACGGCTCGACGGGAACGGTGCGGCCGTCGCGCAGGCCGTGCAGGGCCAGCTCGATGGCGTCGTGGACGACCCGCCCCGCCCACTGCTGCCGAGACATGAGCTGCTTGAGCACGTACAGGCGCCGGAGCTCCTCGGGGGCCCCCGGCTCCCAGCCGCCCCAGGCGCCGTAGTAGTGGTAGTAGTACTTCCGCCGGCATTCCTGGAACGCGCCGTCGCGGCTGCGCGACCACGAGAACTCGTTGACCAGCTCGCCCGACCGTGCCACGTCGGGGGCATTCTACCCGGGTTGCACCGTCGATCGCGACCTGCTAGCGTGACGCCATGACGGTGGCGTCCTTCGTCGTGACGTGCCCCTGCTGCGAGGGTCGGCTCACCATCGACCCCGAGCTCAAGGTCGTCATCGCGCACCAGGAGCCGCCGCGCAAGCGGACCCTGGCCGATCTGGATACGGCGCTGGGAGCCCTGGACGCGCGGGCCGCTCAGCGCGAGGAGCGCTTCCGGCAGCAGATGC
>JBOHPM010000829.1:0-1589 GCA_050731715.1 Candidatus Rokuibacteriota bacterium | reverse complement strand
CCGGCAGTGCTCTCAACGCGCGGCGAGGGGTTCTTGCTCGGCCTGCGTCCCGAGGACGTCCGCCTGGACGGCGCCGGCGTCGCCGGCCGCGTGATCGACGGCGAGTATCTCGGCGCCGACACGATCGTCAAGTGCGCCGTAGGCGACGAGGCCGTCGCCGTTCGCGCCCCGGGCCGCGTCGCCGTCGCGCCGGGCGCCGCTGTCCGGCTGAGCTGGGAGCCGGACGCCATCCACCTGTTCGACGCCGGGACCGGGCGCCGGCACGCCATGAGCCCGTAGCACTGCCCGGGAGCCGGTTCGGCTAAGATCGCAGCGGGTCGCCACCCTCATCGACCGCCGGCCCAACCGGCGAGGGAGGATCGAGCATGTTCAGCACCATGGTCAGAGCTCTCGTCTCGGCGCTCGCTGTCGTCGCGCTCTTCGCCGCGCCGGCGCGCGCCGCCACCGAGCTGACGATGTACTACCCGATCGCCGTCGGGGGACCGATCCCTACGCTGATCGACAGCATGATCGCCGAGTTCGAGAAGGGGCATCCCGACGTCAAGGTCAAGGCCGTCTACGCCGGCAACTACGACGACACGCGGACCAAGGCCCTCACCGCACTGCGGTCCGGGCAGCCGGTCCAGCTCTCGGTGCTGTTCTCGATCGACGTGCACGAGCTGATCGACCAGGACGTGATCCTGCCCTTCGAGGAGCTGGCCGGCCCGGCCGACCGGGCCTGGCTCGATTCCTTCTATCCCGCGCTGATGGAGAACAGCCGCGCCAGGGGCAAGACGTGGGGCATCCCGTTCCAGCGCTCCACGATCGTCCTCTACTGGAACAAGGACGCCTTCAAGGAAGCCGGGCTCGACCCCGCCAAGCCCCCGGCCACGTGGAACGACATGGTGGAGGCGAGCAAGCGCTTGGTGAAGAAGGACGCCTCCGGCAACGTCACGCGCTACGGCGTGATGATCCCCTCCACGGGCTATCCCTACTGGATGTTCCAGGCCCTCAGCCGCCAGAACGGCGAGGTGCTGATGAACCAGGACGGCAACCGCACCTTCTTCAACAAGCCAGCGGTGGTCGAGGCGCTCGAGTTCTGGCGCGACCTCGGTGGCCGGCACGGCGTGATGCCGAAGGGCACGGTCGAATGGGGCACGCTGCGCGAGGCGTTCTTGCAGAGCAAGACGGCCATGATGTGGCACACGACCGGCAACCTCACGCCGGTGCGCAAGGACGCCAAATTCGACTTCGGAGTGGCGATGCTTCCGGCCTCGAAGATGCGCGGGAGCCCCACCGGAGGCGGCAACTTCTACGTGTTCAAGAAGGCCACCCCCGAGGAGCGCCGGGCGGCGCTGGCCTTCATCAAGTGGATGACCGCGCCCGAGCGGGCGGCCCGGTGGTCGATCGAGACGGGCTACGTGGGCGTGACCAAGCCGGCGTATGAGACCCCGGCGCTCCGGACGTACGTCACCGAGTTCCCCCCCGCCGCGGTCGCTCGCGACCAGTTCCAGCACGCTGTGGCCGAATTCTCCGTGCACGAGAACGCCCGCGTGAAGAAGCTGCTCGACGACGCCATCCAGTCGGCGCTGACCGGAGGCAAGGAGCCC
>JBOHPM010000828.1:0-1590 GCA_050731715.1 Candidatus Rokuibacteriota bacterium | reverse complement strand
GTCTGCTGTTCCAGCGTCTCGGTGAGGTCGCGGTTACGGGCCTCCAGCTCCTTGAAGAGGCGCACGTTCTCGATGGCGATGACGGCCTGATCGGCGAAGGTCTGGAGCAACGCGATCTGTGTGTCTGTGAAGGGGCGGACCTCGCGACGCCGGATCAGGATCCCGCCAATCGCCTCGCCCTCGCGCAGGAACGGCACACCCAGGGTGGTCCGGTAACCGGCTCTGACGGCATCTGCCTGGCCTAGGGGGAACTCGGCTTCGCTTGCGGCCAGGTCGTGGACGTGAACGACCTGTCGGTCGAGGGTCGTGCGACCGATCACCCAGCCTCGGCTGAGCGGTCGTGAGTCCAGCCAGGGGATTGGAATCGGGCCATGATGGGCCCCGACGCGGAGCTTGTCCCCTTCCCTTAGCGCAATCGTCGCGTCATAGGCGTCGCAAAGCCGCGTCGCACTCTGGGCGACCACGTCTAAAACGGGCTGAATATCGGTGGGTGAGCTCGAGATGACCCTCAAGATCTCGGCCGTCGCCGTCTGCTGCTCCAGCGATTCCGTCAGTCCCGCATTGGCGTCCGCGAGCTCGCGGGTCCGCTCTTCCACTTTCTGCTCGAGAGTCGCATATGAGTCCTGGAGCTGCCCGGCCGTTCGATTGAGCTCGTCGGCGAGCGCCTCGAGCTCGTCGCCGGTCCGGACCGTGATGCGATGGCCGAGGTCGCCGGCGCCGATCTGCGCCGCTCCTGCCTGGAGCACCCGGATCGGGGCGACCATGCGTCGGGCCAGGAGAATGCTGGCCAGCACGGAGAGCCCCAGGCCCAGCACGAAGATGACGATGCTCCGGACGATCGGGGCCCGGAGAGGAGCGTAGGCGTCGGCGGCCGGTCGCTCGACGAACACCAGCCACCCCAGGGGAGCGATCGCGGCGTGCGCCGCGAGGACCTGTCCACCCCCGAGACCGTCGGCGACGACGGCTTCGGTCGCGGGTCCCGATCGATCGGCCCGGGCGGACTGTACCTGGGCGAGGGAAGAGAGATCGCGCCGCGTTCGGAGCAGCTGACTGTCCCGGTGGGCGACCAGCTGGTTCCGGGAGTCCACCACGTAGACGTAGCCGCCCGGGCCGACCTCGATCTGGGAGACGGCTCTGAGCACGGCTCCCAGGCTGACCTCCGCCGTGGTCACCTCGACGGCGTGCTTGCCGCTGGGTACCGCCAGCGTCAGGTAGGGCTCGAATTCGTTCTTGAGGTAGACGGGGCTCCAGTACGTCTTGCCCGCCTTGGCCTGCACGAACTTGGGCGCCCGGGAGAAATCCTCCTGGCTTCCCACGACGTCAGGCTCCAGGCGGGAGAGGCGAAGCTGCTCCTTGCCGGCGAGATCGAGGTGGCTGAGCGCGGCGATGGCGGGGACATTGCGCAGGACCCGGAGGAAGTCCAGCTCGCGCTGCTCGGCCAGGGCCTGGCCCAGTCCCTCGCGGAATCCGAGCCGGGCGGGTCCGACCTGGCTCGCATCGGGATCGTCGGACGCGGTCCGGGTCGTCTCGAGCACCTGCAGCTCGACCTCTCTCAGGAACTGCTCGATGCGGGCCGCCGCTGCCCCCGCC
>JBOHPM010000827.1:0-1590 GCA_050731715.1 Candidatus Rokuibacteriota bacterium | reverse complement strand
GGCCAACGACGTCGTGATCGTGGGCAAGTCGGCGATGAAGGCCGTGCTCTACGGGCTCCGGGACTTCGTCAAGTTCGGCGTGGGGGCCACGATCTACTGATGGCCACCACTCCCGACCGCGACCCGCGCGCGCTCCCTCCCGGGGACCAGGCCCTCGAGCTGACTCGCCCGCAGGGGCGGCCCCTGCCGATGGCTCCCGAGCCCCCGCACCTCTACGGCTACATGGCCGAGGCCGAGACGCACTTCTGGGACTACTGGCGCGTGGTGCGCCGGCGCCGGTGGGCGATCTTCACGTGCTTCATGGTCGCCGCCATCGGCGGCATCCTCTGGGTCTTCACCCAGCAGCCTGTCTACACCTCGACGGCGACGCTGCGCATCGAGAAAGAGGAGCCGCGCATCGTCAAGTTCGAGGAGGTCGTGAAGGAGGACTCCCAGCAGGACTACTACCAGACCCAGTACCGCATCCTCCAGAGCCGCTCGCTGGCCAACCGGGTGATCGGGCTCCTGCAGCTCGATCAGCACGCGGAGTTCCAGCGGCCGGAGGGCGGGTCGGGCTGGTGGCAGCGGGCCGAGGTGGCGACCCGGGAGCGCCTCGTGCAGTGGATCGCCATGCCGCCGCCGCGGGCGCCGGAGACGGCAGAGGAGGCGCCGCAGGCCTCGCCGCTGACGCAGAATTTCCTCGACCGGCTCTCCGTCGAGCCCATCCGGAGCTCGCGCCTGGTCAAGGTGTCGTTCGACAGCCACCAGCCCGAGCTGGCCGCGCGGGTGGCCAACACGCTGGCCGAGGCCTTCATCGCCCAGCAGCTCGATCAGAAGGTGGAGGCCACGCGGTACGCCTCGCAGTTCCTGGCCAAGCAGCTCGACGACTCCCGGGGCAAGCTGGGGGAGGCCGAGGGCCGGCTCAACGAGTTCCTGAAGGCCAACGACATCCTGTTCGTGACCGCGGAGAAGAACCTGCAGCCCCAGGACCTCGCCACCCAGCAGCTCACGCTCCTGTCCGACGCCCTGCTCAAGGCCCGGGGCGAGCGGATCGCCAGGCAGAGCCTGGTGGCCGGGGCCAGCAGCACACGGGACGCCCAGAGCCTGCCCGCCGTGCTGCAGAGCCCGCTGATCGGCCAGCTCAAGCAGCAGCTCGGCGAGCTCGAGGCCGAGCACAAGAAGCTCGGCCAGGTGTTCAAGCCCGAGTACCCGCGCATGCAACAGATCACGCACAAGATCGCCGAGGCCCGCCGCACCCTGCGCACCGAGGTCGATCGGGCGGTCCAGGCGCTGCACGCCGAGTACGAGGCGGCGGCGCGCAACGAGCGCGAGCTGGAAGCGGCCCTGACCCAGCAGCGGCAGCTCGCCCGGGGGATGAGCGAGAGCATGGCCCAGTACAACCTGCTCCGGCGCGAGGTCGACACCAACCGCGACCTCTACAGCGCGCTCCTGGGTCGCCTGCGGGAGACGCAGATCTCGGCGGCCCTGTTCACCTCCAACATCTCCATCGTCGACCGGGCGGAGGTCCCGCCCAACCCGGCCCGGCCGCGGCGCGCCCAGAGCCTCTTCGTGGCCTGCGTGCTGGGCCTCATGGGCGGGCTGGGGCTGGCC
>JBOHPM010000826.1:0-1593 GCA_050731715.1 Candidatus Rokuibacteriota bacterium | reverse complement strand
CCCGTGGCGCCGAAGATATAGCGGCCCCGGAGCACCGCATCGGCAGTCGCCGGCTGAGCGCCGGCCGCACCGGGCACCATGATGGCGGCCGCGCCGAGCACCAGGGCCGGCCCGGCAGTGGCCAGCCACCACCGCCCGCGACCCCTGGCGCACCCGCGCAGCCGGGATCGACTCAAGAAACGCCTCACCGAGGGCTCCGGTTCCCCGCCAGGACTATCTCCATGACCAGCGCGTCCTCCCCGGTGTCGTAATAGTAGCCGCGCCGTCGCCCCACGACCTGGAAGCCAAAGGCCTCGTAGAGGGCGCGGGCCTCGGCGTTGCTCGGCCGCACCTCGAGGACCACCAGCCGCGTGGAGCGCCGACGGGCGTCCTCGAGGACCGAGCCCAGCAGGCCCCGGCCAATGCCTCGCCGCCGAACGGCCGGGTCCACGGCGATGTTCGTGATGTGCATCTCGTCGGCGACCTCCCAGACGCAGATGTACCCGACGACCCGCTCGGCCTCCCGCGTGACGTAGCAGCGGGCCACACGGTTCTGCTCGATCTCGTAAAGGAACGCGCCCCGTGACCAGGGCATGGAAAACGAGGCTCGCTCGATGGCCAGCACCTCGTCCAGATCGGCCGGCTGCATCCCCTCAGTGAACAGCGTGGCCATGATGCTTGAGCTCCGCCTCCGAGGGGCGCAGGTAGATGGGGGTCAGGGCCGCCGCGGGAACGCTCTCGCCGTGGCCAAGCCGGGCCAGGCCCAGCACGCCGACCGCGGCCGGTGAGGGGACGCGCCGGTGGGGCGGGGCCAGACGGGCGTGGGGCGTGTCGACGAGGTGAGCGCCGTCGCCGAGCAGGACCACCGGCTCGATGAGTCGGGCCGCCAGCGTTGCGGGCGCCAACGCCAGGTAATCCCACTGCCGCCGCATCACGCTGCCTTCCCAGCGGTAGAGGCAGCAGTAGACCTCGCCCTTGCGGGCGTCGAGCACCGGACAGACGGGCAGCGCGGCGAACGGCAGCGCCGCCGCCATGGCGTCCAGCGTGGGCACCGCAACGACCGGCACCCCCAGGGCCAGCGCCAGCCCTTTCACGACACTGAGCCCGATGCGCAAACCCGTGAACGAGCCCGGGCCCACCGCCACGGCCAGGCCTTGCAGGTCGCCCGGGCTCCAGCCGGCGTCGGCGAGCACGCGGTCGATCGCCGGCAGCAACCGCTCCGAATGGGTCGCGCTCACGTCCAGGATGTATTCGCCGCGCAAGCGGTCATCCTCCAGGATCGCCACACCGCCAGCGAGGGTCGAGGTTTCCACGGCCAGGAGGCGCACGCGCGTCAGTCTAGCATGCGATAATACGGTGCAGGAGGCCATCGGATGCCCGTCGCGCCCCGCAAGGATACCTCGGCAGTCGAGGCGGAGGTCCGCGAGAAGATCCATCTCGAGATCCTGAAACGGACGGGCGCCTACCACGCCAACGACCACGTGCTACTACCGTCGGGACAGCACACCAGCGAGTACATCGAGAAGACGCTGGTGACGACGGAGCCGTCGTTCACCGAGGGCCTGGGAGCGGTCATCGCCAAGCACTTCGCGCAGTGGCCGGTGGACGTGGTGC
>JBOHPM010000825.1:0-1593 GCA_050731715.1 Candidatus Rokuibacteriota bacterium | reverse complement strand
GTCGCGTTCCAGAGCCGTGCGGAGGTGCTCCGATTCCAACACGATGCGCCACAGGCCTCGGATCAGGTGTGAGCACTCAGCGAGATCGAGGAGGCTTCGTTTCGAGCGGTTTCGATCGCCGCAACGTTGCGGTCTGACGCAGACTTGGCCACAAGCCGCCCGTACGCGTTTGCCAGGCGCTCCGTGATGCCGGGCTTGTCAGAATACGTCAGCATGGCTTCTGCTGCGGCAATGAAGCACATGAAGGACGATTGCCAATCAACGGACACACAACCTCTGAACGTAAGGACGATCGCGCTTCTCAGCCGGCTACCACTCGTATAGACATCGCGCAATGGTGAAAGAAGGTTGGCGACCACTGCCAGGTCAGCGTCGGTGATCGCGTCGGCAGCGGCCCCGGGCACCCATTGGAAGCGGTCGAGGATGTTTCCTTCCGGTCAATGAGTTCGAGTGGAACCGTTTTCTTGACCCACATGTCCGAAGCAAGCCGATAGTCGGTGCCCGGCCAACTGAATTTGAGAAGCGGTGCCCAGATCTCTTGAAGCGGGTGGCATGGCGCCCACGAATACCTCGAGCGAAGGCGATCGCAGGGATTTCCGGGTGCTCGTCCCCCCGATCACTCAAATCGGCAGCGCGGCGAGAGTGACGAGGCGACCGCGGTTGCCCTTGCGGTACGAGTAGAAGAGGTCGGTGTGGCACGCCGTGCAGACTCGGGCGTTGTCGATCTGTAGCGACGGGACCCCCGCGCGGGCCAGCAGCTCCTCGTTGGCGCGCCAGAGATCGAGCCGCCAGTGACCCGGACGACCGGCCGTCACCCAACCCTCCCACAGTGACGGGTAGGCGCGCTGGAGCTCGGCCGCCACCGGCTCGTCGATCTCGTAACAGCAGGGCCCGATGGAAGGGGCAATCGCCACTCGCACTCGTTCCGGGCGCGCGCCCAGCGTCACGAGCCCGGCCACGACCGCCGGCGCCGCGCCTCGAACGGTGCCGCGCCAGCCGACATGGCCCACTGCCAGGGCGCGGGCCTCCGGATCATACGCGACGATCGCGAGGCAGTCGGCGGTGAAGATGGCCGGGGCAGCATCCGGCACCGTGCTCACCAGGACGTCGGCCGGTCCCGCGAAGCCGCCGTCCGTCGCGACCCTGACGACATCGGCGCCATGGACCTGCCGCGCCCACGCCGCCCGGCCCAGATCGAGGCCGGCGCCGGCCAGAGCGGCGGAGGCCTCGGGCCGGAACGGTCCCGCAGCATCAGACCAAGCCGTCACACCCGGACAGTGGCGTGTCGTCGTCGCATGCGGCACGCCGAGCGCCGTGAGGCTCGGGAACGTGAAGAATCGGGGCGGCTCGCCGTGCGGAACTAAACTCATGCGATCAGTATGCGATGCCTGCCCGCCAGACGCGACGCCCTGCCCGCCGGACGGGGCGTGGATGGCCGCCAGGTGGAGGTGCGCGGGGCGAGCGGCGGGGGGTGTCCCGTGCGGAACCCGTTTCCCTGCAACGAAACCGCTCTCGGGCGGCGATGGCAAACGCCAACGCGGCCACCGGCGCCGCGCTCGTGGTGGAGCACGGGACACCCCCCGCCGCTCGCCC
>JBOHPM010000824.1:0-1599 GCA_050731715.1 Candidatus Rokuibacteriota bacterium | reverse complement strand
GCCTCCCAGCCGACGATGCTGATCGAGCAGTACGGCGTCTCGGCCAGGGTCGTGTAGACGTGGTGATCGGGTGAGAACTTCAGCGACCCCCGCAGATCGAGAATGTCCATCCGGACCTCCTAGGACCGCGCCGGCTCACGCTCCCAGCGCGCGTGGTAGACACTCCAGCCGGGAACGATGTCCTTGCAGTTGATGACGGTGTAGTCCTTCAGGATCTTGATCCCGTGCTCCACGTTCGAGGGAAACAGCACGCCACCGCCGGCTTCGATCACGTGCTCTTCCCCGCCGATGACGCCCCGGACCTTGCCCTGGAGCGCGACCTGGATCTGCTCGTTGGGGTGCGTGTGGGGCTTGCCCTCGGTGCCCGCCGGATAGAACATGAAGGCCACCTCGATCCGCTCCCCGGTGATCGTAGGCCCCCGTCCCGAAGAATACTTCGGGGTGATGAAGTCCGACTCCATCTCGTCCCACTTGAAGAAGACCGGGCCGCCGGCGCCCCCGGGCTCGACGCTGGCCAGCGGCCCCACATCCTGGAAGCCGATGACCTCCATGTCCTCATGGATCTCGACCGCGTGCTCGGTGTTCGGGCGGATGAGCACGACCTCACCGGGGCCGACGAGCTTTTCTTCGCCGTTCACGCGATAGGTCGCCTGGCCGCGCACGATGGAGTGGATCTGCTCGCGGCGACTGGCGTGCAGCGGCACCTTGCTGCCGGCCGGATAGCGCACCCGCGCCACCGCGATCTTCTCGCCCCGGAGCACCGAGCCTCGAGCCGGGCTGTGATCGGGGTAGAGGACCTTCTCCTCCAGCTCGCTCCACCTGAATACCGTCATCTCGCGCCTCCCGTCCCGATCGTTGACCACTATCGCTTCGGCTCGAATCCCCGTACGTAGGCCGGCCCCGAGGCCTTCCCGTCGGTGGCCCGGCCGGCGATCCCGTGCGACATGTCCTTGGCCGTGAGAAAGACGACATCCGCCTCCGGCGTCGCCAGCGCCGCATGCACGGCGTTGGCCGGGATGTAGATGAGAGAGCCGACTCCCCCGCGGGATTTCACGCCGGCCACCTCGCTCTCCAGCGTGCCCTGCATGACGTAGATCCACTGCTCGTTGGGATGGCTGTGGGGCCGACTGCCCGTGCCCTTGGGCATGCGCATCAGCCCGATCTGGATGCGGTCACCCTCGACGACGGGCCCATGGGACGTGGAGTAGCCCGGTCCAGCGTCGATCGTGTTCAGGGTGCCGAGGTCGAACGTGTAGCGGCCGCTTCCGGCCCGGATCGCCCCCGCGGTCTTCGTCGTGGACGCTTGTGGGCGGCTGGGCGTTTTCGCGGCGGGCTTCTTGGCGGCCATCTTCTTCGTGACCATGGCGCGGCTCCTTCCTGTCTCGGGGGATGCCTCGGTGACGGAAACGCTAAGCGCCCGGCGCAGCCAAGTCAAGACGGCGCATCGACTCAAAACTTCGGTTACCGAAGGAGGGATTGTAACTCAGAAGTCACGGTTACCAATTCCCGTGGGGAGGGGCCCGTGACCCGAGCCAGCTTGCGCGAGTACGCTGCCGTCCAGCGGTTGCGGTACCAGCAGGCCACTCGAGCCGAGAAGCA
>JBOHPM010000823.1:0-1600 GCA_050731715.1 Candidatus Rokuibacteriota bacterium | reverse complement strand
GTCCGCGGACATCACGATCCACTCCACTCGCCAGGGGCCGGGGCTCAGCTCGGGGGCCCGGGCTTCGAGCCGGTCAGCCGGCCCGTCGGTGCCGATCGTCAGGGCCTGGGCCCGTCCCTGACCGTCGATCAGGCGCAGACGGCACAGGCGTTTCTCCACGCGGTTGTTGAAGACCAGCCTGATCACGGTTGGGGCGCTCGCCATCACCGCGCCAGCCGGGGGCGACGACTCGAGCAAGAGGGAATGGGCGACCACGGGGCCGGGCCTGGTCAGCGCCAGCGCGCCGGCGAGCAGCACGACGACCGCCGTCACCGCCAGTCGTCGAGCACGAGGTGGGAGGTGTCCTCGTAGTCCTCCTGCCGGCCGCGCTGCATGCGGACCATGGTGAAATCGACCTGGTAGCCCGCGCGGAGCAGCGTGCCGTACGCGGTGGCGTAGCGCGTGTAGACGGGCAGGATGACGCGCTGGAGCCCGAGCTCCTGGCCATGCTCCTCGAGAGCGGCCAAGAACTGCTCGAGGTGTTCCACCCGCTTCTGCTGGGGGTCGAGAGCCAGGTACTTGACGTAGAGCGAGCCCAGCGGGGCCTCGCTCACCCCGGGCGTGTGGCAGATGGCGAAGCCCAGCAACTCTCGCCCCCGCTCGAGGAGCAGCGTATCGCCCAGGGCCAGGCCGTCGACGATCTCGATCTCCTTGGCGACGTCCAGGCCCCGACAGACGGCGTTGGTGATGCGGTGGAGCCGGGGCAGCACGGCCTTCTTCTTGCCCTCCTCGAGGGTGGAGAAGCGCCGCACGGTGAAGGGCGACTTGACGGCCCGGAACATGGGCGGTCGACCGTTGGTCCGGTCCAGGGCCCGACTCATGACCGCCGCCAGCGCCTTCGGCCGGAAGCCCAGCTTGTGGTAGAGGCCCAGGTGCTTGGGGCTCGTGGGATAGGTCACACAGCCCTGCAGGGCCGTCTTGTTCTCCTCGAAGAAGTGCAGCACGGCCTGGATGAGCTGCTGTCCGATCTTCTGGTTCTGGTAGTTGGTGAGGACTGCCACGGGACCCAGGATCCCCACGCTGCCCCAGGTCACCCCCAGCGCGGCGCCCACGAGCTTGGTGCGCTCCTCCTCCGCCACGAAGCAGCCCCAGGGCTCCATGAGCCAGCGGTGATGCACGTACTGGGCGCCACCGAACGGCTGGCGCGGGCGGGTGCCCAGCTGGCGCTCCAGGAAGTCCCCGAACGTCTGGTCGATGACGTCACGGACGCGGGACAGATCGCCCTTGCGCACACGACGGATATGGACCTTCGTGAAGCGTCCCTGGGAATCGGCGCCGAGGCGGTCGACCGTCGCCCTCACGCGGAGGCACCCGCCAGATCTTCCAGCAGGGTGATCACCGCAGAATGATCGAGCTGGCCGCGCCCCTTCACTCGCAACGCGTTGAACAGCTCCTGCACGACGGCCGTGGCCGGCAGCGGCACCCCCAGGGCCCGCGCCGATTCCATGATGAGCCCGAGATCCTTGTAGTGTAGATCGATCTTGAACCCGGGCTTGTAGCTGTTGCTGACGTAGTTGGGCGTCTTTTGATCCAGGCATCGCGAGCCGGCGAGGCCACCGGC
>JBOHPM010000822.1:0-1600 GCA_050731715.1 Candidatus Rokuibacteriota bacterium | reverse complement strand
AGCCAGGCCACCGCCTGGTTGTCCTTGAGGTCGACCGTGATGCCACGCTTGTTGGCGTTCACCGCCAGGTAGCTCGGCGCCACGCCGTTGTGAAACGGCGGGCCCCAGTGACGGGCGTCGTCGCCTTCGGGGCGCTCGATCTTCACGACGTCCGCGCCCAGGTGGCCGAGCACCTCGGCAGCGTAGGGCCCGGCCAGGTTCGCCCCGAGCTCGACCACCTTGATGCCGGTCAGCGGCAGCATCGACGCGGCTCGGACGCGCTCAGCGGAACAGCGAGCGGGCGATGACCATGCGATGCACCTCCGACGGCCCTTCCCCGATGCGGCGCACGCGGGCCTCGCGATACCAGCGCTCCAGCGGGAACTCCTTGGACACGCCGTAGCCGCCGTGGATCTGCACGGCGGCGTCGATCACCCGCCCCAGCACCTCGCTGGAGTTGAGCTTGGCGATGGAGGCCTCCACGCGCGCGTCCTCGCCGCGGTCGGCCTTCCACGCGCCCTCCCAGATGAGCCAGCGGCAGGCCCGCAGCTCCACCTCGGCGTCGGCCAGCATCCACTGGATCGCCTGGCGCTGGCTCAACGGCACGCCGAAGGTCGAGCGCTGCTTGGCGTGGGCGATGGCCATCCGGTGCGCGGCCACGGCCACGCCCAGGTTGCAGGCCGAGTACGGGAAGCGGTTCTTGACGAGCAGGTCGAAGGCCAGCTCGAGCCCCTGTCCCTCGGCGCCGATGAGGTTCTCGGCCGGGATCTGGCAGTCCTCGAACACGACGTCGTTGGGGATAGCCGAGGTGCGGATCGTGCGGATGTTGGTGGCGGTGAAGCCTGGCGTGCCCGGCTCGAGGATGAAGCAGGAGATGCCGGCGCGGCCCTTGGCACGGTCGGTCCGCGCCCACACCACGCCCCACTTCGCGTTGTGGGCGTTGGAAATGAAGACCTTGCGCCCGTTGAGGACCCAGCGATCACCCTTCCGCTCGGCCCGCGTCTGGATCGCGCCGGCGGGATCGGAGCCGCCGGAGGGCTCGGTGATCGCGAAGAAGGTCCGCCACCCCTCGCGGATCGTGGGCGCCGCGTATTTCGCGATCTGCTCTTTGCTGCCCGCCCAGATCGCGGGCGGCGGGTAGCGGCCGAAGACGCCGCAGCCGGGGCTATAGAGACCCATGCGATGCTGCGACATCTCCTCGAGGATCACCGACATGCTGAAGGTGTCGAGCCCGCCCCCACCGTATTCCTCGGGCGCGCCCAGCGCCCACAGCCCGGAGGCTTTGGTCTTGGCCGATAGCCGCTGGAAGTCCTCGTCGGGAATCCCCGGCGCGTCGGGGTCGAGCCGCTGCTCGAGGGGGATGATCTCCTCGCGGATGAAGCGGCGGATCTGCTCGCGGAGGATGCGGAGCTCGTCGGGGAGGGTGAAGCCAGCGAAGGCCGTCACGGCGGCGGCGCCGTCAGGCGCCGCCGACGGCGACGGCAGGCTCGGCGACGTCGAGGGTCGTCACCCGGCGCAGCTCGCGGCGATACGTCGTGTCCTCGAAGGGACGCGCGCGATGCATGGTAGCCCGGTTGTCCCAGATCACCAGGTCGCCCACGCGCCAGGCATGGCGATAGAC
>JBOHPM010000821.1:0-1601 GCA_050731715.1 Candidatus Rokuibacteriota bacterium | reverse complement strand
GCGCAGGCGGGCGCCACGAACGTGTCCCCCGGGGCCCACGCGAACGCGGCGTTGTCGACGCGGCTCTCCCCCTCGCCCTCGACCACGTGATAGACGGCGCTGGACGTGCGCCGCTCGGCCCGGGTCCGGCCACCCGGGCGCAGCCACTGGGCCTCGGCCCCCATGGTGGGAAGCGGAGGCTTCCCCGTCGTGGGGTTCACGTAGCGGAGCACGACCGGCGCCCGAGGCGGCGCGCTCGCCGCGAGGGCGGCCAGCGCCCCGCGCACCGTCCGCCAGGGCCAGCGCACCTGGGGGAATCCGGTGTCCGGATACCGTGAGGTCCGCGGCACCAGCCCCGCCGCGGTGAACTCGTCGGCCGAGGAATCGGTCGGCGTCACCGGGGCCGTGGCCGGGCGCGTCGGCGAGCCCCAGCTCGCGTCGAAAGCCCGGACCAGCGGGATGTCGAGGCCGTCCAGCCACACCACCGGCTCCTTGCCCTCGTGGCCATGGTCATGCCATCGCATGGCCGGGGTGATGATGAGGTCACCCGGCTCCATGGCGCACTTCACGCCCTCGACCGTGGTGTAGGCGCCCCGGCCCTCGACGATGAAGCGCAGGGCGGACGGCGTGTGCTGGTGGCTCGGCGCCGTCTCGCCGGGGTTGATGATCTGCAGGCCGGCAAAGAGCGTCGGCGTGATGGCGTACTCCCCGGCGAGCCCGGGATTGCAGAGCACCAGGACGCGCCGCTCGGCCTGATCGATCCCGACGAGCTGGGCCGCGCCCAGCAGCATCGGCCGGATGTCGCGCCAGCGCCAGTGGTGGGGCACGGCGCGGCTCGCGCGCTGCGGGGGCAGGAGCGCGTGCAGCACCGTCCACAGCGGCCTGAGCGAGCGCGACTCCAGAGCCTGGGAGAAGGCGGGCGGCAGGCCGGCGTCCGGGGTGGCCAAGGTTCGCGCCATGCTGCCGGAATTCTACATTATTCCGGGCCCGGGTCTCAGCCAAGGCGTCCCCGCCCGTTCTGCGGTAAGCTTCGGCCGTGCAATTCGAGGTCGAGGTCCACCGGAACGAGGCTGGTGACTGGGTCGCCGCCGCCGTCGCCTACGACGTGACCGTGACCGGGCGCACGGAGAAAGAAGCGCTGGCCCGCCTCATGGAGGCCCTGGCCTCTCGCTTCCGGCAAGCCGTCCGATGACCCGCGCCCTGCAGGGGGTGCGGGTCATCGACTGCTCGCGCCTCATCGCGGGTGGCGTGCTGGCGACGGTGCTGGCCGACCACGGCGCTGATGTCATCAAGGTCGAGCACCCGCGCGGCGGTGATCCGCTCCGCACCTGGCTGGGGGACCGCGGGCAGCTCTGGTGGAAGGTCTACGCGCGGGGAAAGCGTTCCGTCACGCTCAACCTGGCCGCGGCGCGCGGCCAGACGCTGCTCAAGCGGCTGGTGGCCGAGGCCGACGTGCTGATCGAGAACTTCCTGCCCGGCACGCTCGAGCGCTGGGGCCTGGGCTGGGACACGCTCTCATTGCTCAATCCGCGGCTCGTGTTCGCCCGCGTCTCGGGCTGGGGCCAGGACGGCCCGTACCGCGATCGGCCCGGCTTCGGCACGATGGTGGAAGCGATGAGCGG
>JBOHPM010000820.1:0-1602 GCA_050731715.1 Candidatus Rokuibacteriota bacterium | reverse complement strand
GCAGCTCGGTGAGGCCGACGGAACGGCCGCTGGCGTTGGGCAGCGTGAAGTCCGGCGCCGGCTGCCCGACCCGCGCGATCCGGTTCATGATGCCCGAGGCCCGGAGATCCTCGATACTGCGCTGCATGACCGCCCGGGTTTCCGGCGGAATCCGCGTCCGCGACGCTTCGCGCATGGTGTCGAGTCTTTCTTGCAGCGTCATCGAGCCCTCCGGGCGCGTGATGTCCTCTCCCGGCTGGAAGGTACCATAATGACACCCCGCGAAAAACTTGGGCCCCGGCAGCGGTTCTGGTCTCATGTTGGCCATATGCGAACGAAGCGGAACCCAGCGAAGCCGGCCCCGCCGGCGAAGTCGACCGTCTCCGCCGTCGAGATGGGAGCCCGCCAGCGCGAGATCTCCGTGTCCGAGTTCTTCACCAAGAACCGGCATCTCCTGGGGTTCGACAATCCGCGCAAGGCGCTGCTCACCTGCGTCAAGGAGGCCGTGGACAACGCGCTGGACGCCTGCGAGGAAGCCGGCATCCTTCCCGACGTGGTCGTCCGCGTGGAAGCCGTGGCCAATGGGGGACCGGCGCCGCCAGCCAGTCAGGCCAGCCGCTTCCGGATCACGGTGACCGACAATGGCCCCGGGATCGTTCGCCAGCAGATTCCGCCCATCTTCGCCAAGCTGCTCTACGGATCGAAGTTCCATCGGCTGCGCATGAGCCGGGGCCAGCAGGGCATCGGCATCTCGGCGGCCGGCATGTATGCCCAGCTCACGACCGGCAAGCCCGTGCAGATCATCTCGCGCACCGGCGCCCGGGCGCCCGCCCACTTCTTCGAAGTCCAGATCGACACCAAGAAGAACGAGCCGCTGATTCTGGAGAAGAAGCAGATCGACTGGGAGACCCCCCGGGGGACCCAGGTGGCGATGGAGGTGGAAGGCCGCTACCAGAAGGGTCGCGCGTCCGTCGACGAGTACATCGAGCAGACGATCATCGCCAATCCGCACGTCAAGCTGACGTACTTCACTCCGGAGGGCGAGACCAGGGAGCTGCCCCGGACGTACGGTGAGCTGCCTGCGTCGCCACGCGAGATCAAGCCGCACCCCTACGGCATCGAGCTGGGGATGCTGCTCAAGATGCTCCAGGACACGAAGAGCCCCACGCTCTCGGGGTTTCTCGCCGGTGATTTCAGCCGGGTGTCGCCGGCCCTGGCCGCGGAGATCGTCAGGACCGCGCGGCTCTCGCCCCGCGCCCGGCCCCGCGACATCCACGGCGAGGCCGCGGAGAGCCTTTACAAGACCATCCAGTCGACGAAGATCATGGCCCCCCCGACCAACTGCCTCTCCCCGATCGGGGAACAGGCGATCCTCTCGGGCCTCTATCAGCAGATCAAGGGCGAATTCTACACGGCGGTAAGCCGGCCGCCGGCCGTGTACCGCGGCAACCCCTTCGTGATCGAGGCGGGCCTGGCCTACGGGCGGGGGCCGGATAAGGTCGGGGAGAGTCAGGACAAGAGAGCGATCCCTCTCGCGGAAGGCGAAGGGGAGCAGAGCGAGCACGAGCTGGCCCGGGTCATCCGCTACGCCAACCGCGTCCCGCTCCTCTATCAGCAGTCGGC
>JBOHPM010000819.1:0-1602 GCA_050731715.1 Candidatus Rokuibacteriota bacterium | reverse complement strand
CCGAGGGGTCCTTCATCGGAGACAACAACGGCCTGGCGCTGGGCCTGATCATGATCGTGCCGCTCCTGTACTTTCTCGCCCGCGACGAGCCCCGAAGGTGGCTGCGAGGCGTGCTGCGGATCACGCTCGTCATGTCGATCGCCGCGGTGCCGTTCACCTACTCGCGCGCGGGTTTCCTCGGCCTCGTCGTCGTGCTGTTCATGCTCATCGGCCGGACTCGATGGAAATGGTTTGCCATGACGACGGCAGCGGTGGCTTCACCGGTGGTCCTGTCGCTGCTACCCCAGCGCTGGTTCGACCGGATCAGCACGATCCTCACCTATTCCGAGGACGGTTCCGCGATCAGCCGGCTGACCGCCTGGGGGGTGAGCTGGGGCGTCGCGCTCGACAACCCCTTGTTCGGCGGAGGATTCCGGGTCCTGCCCCACCCCGAAGTCTGGGCCGCGTATGCGCCCGACTGGACCGGCCGAGCCTACAACGCCCACAGCATCTACTTCGAGGTCCTCGGCGAGCATGGCTTCATCGGCTTCCTTCTCTTCTTCGGACTCCTAGGATCGACGTTCCTCTCGATGCGCTCCATTTTCCGGCAGGTGCGGCAGCGCGCCGACCTGCTCTGGCTGCTCAACTACTCGTACATGGTGGAGACCGCGCTTCTCGCCTATCTCGTGAGCGGCGCCTTCTACAACCTCGCGTCGTTCGACCTCGTCTACTTCCTGGTCGGCGTCGCGATCATCCTGAAGCGGTTCGCCGCGGATGCCCTGACGGCGACGACCCTGGATGCGCCGGCGTCGCCCTCCGCTCAGGTCACCCCACGCCTTCCACGTCCGGCTGCGCGATGGCAGCCGATCTCGACCTGAGGCGACGCCACCATGTGCGGCATCGCAGGAGTTCTTCGGCAGGATGGGACCCCCGTGGAGGAGCAGGTCCTCGCCCGGATGACCCACATCCTCGCCCACCGGGGGCCGGACGGCGCCGGCCTGCACGTGGACGGTCCGGTCGGCCTCGGTCATCGCCGGCTCAGCATCATCGATCTGTCCCTGGGCAGCCAGCCCATGGGATCCGACGATGGTGCCGTCTGGATCACGTACAACGGCGAGGTCTACAACTACCGCGAGCTGCGGCAGGAGCTGACGGCGCGGGGCGCCGCCTTCCGGACGAGCTCCGACACCGAGGTCATCCTGCGCGGCTACGAGGCCTGGGGCGTCGGCGTGCTGGAGCGCCTGCGCGGCATGTTCGCCTTCGCCATCTGGGACGCTCGGCGACGGCAGATGCTGCTGGCCCGCGACCGCCTCGGGATCAAGCCGCTAGTCTATGCCTGGGACGGCGTGTGCCTGCGCTTCGCCTCCGAGATCAAGGCGCTCCTGCAAGATCCGGACTTTCCCCGCGACCTGGACGGGGAGGCCTTGCGGGATTACCTCGCGCATCTCTTCGTGCCGGCGCCGCGGACGATCTTCCGCGCCATCCGGAAGCTTCCACCCGCCTCGTACCTCGTCTGCCGACTGGACGGCGGCGAGCCGGAGGTCCATCGGTACTGGACGTTGAGGCCGGCGCCCGACCCTGCCGTGACCGAGGCGGAGTGGGTCCGCCGTCTCGACCACATGC
>JBOHPM010000818.1:0-1602 GCA_050731715.1 Candidatus Rokuibacteriota bacterium | reverse complement strand
CCGAGGGGTCCTTCATCGGAGACAACAACGGCCTGGCGCTGGGCCTGATCATGATCGTGCCGCTCCTGTACTTTCTCGCCCGCGACGAGCCCCGAAGGTGGCTGCGAGGCGTGCTGCGGATCACGCTGGTCATGTCGATCGCCGCGGTGCCGTTCACCTACTCGCGCGCGGGTTTCCTCGGCCTCGTCGTCGTGCTGTTCATGTTCGTCGGCCGGACTCGATGGAAATGGAGCGCCATGACGATGGCAGTGGTGGCCTCTCCGGTGGTCCTGTCGCTGCTACCCCAGCGTTGGTTCGACCGGATCGGCACGATTCTCACCTATTCCGAGGACGGTTCCGCGATCAGCCGGCTGACCGCCTGGGGGGTGAGCTGGGGCGTCGCCCTCGACAACCCCTTGTTCGGCGGAGGATTTCGGGTGTTGCCCCACCCCGAGGTCTGGGCCGCGTATGCGCCCGACTGGATGGACCGAATTTACAACGCCCACAGCATCTACTTCGAGGTCCTCGCCGAGCACGGCTTCATCGGCTTCTTTCTATTCTTCGGACTCCTGGGATCGACGGTCCTCTCGATGCGCGCCGTTCGCCAGCAAGTAGGACAGCGACCCGACCTGCTGTGGCTGGTCGACTGTTCGTACATGGTGGAGACCGCTCTTCTCGCCTATCTCGTGAGCGGAGCCTTCTACAACCTCGCGTCGTTCGACCTGGTCTACTTCCTGGTCGGCGTCGCGATCATCCTCAAACGACTCGCCGCGGATGCCCAGGTGGCGGCGACCGGCGAGGCGCCAGCGTCGCGTGCCTCGCAGGTCGCTCCGCGGCTTCCACGTGCGGCTGCTCGATGGCAGCCGATCTCGACCTGAGGCGACGGCACCATGTGCGGCATCGCAGGAGTTCTTCGGCATGATGGGACCCCCGTGAAGGAGCAGGTCCTCGCCCGGATGACGAACATCCTCGCCCACCGGGGGCCCGACGGCGCCGGCCTGCACGTGGACGGTCCGGTCGGCCTCGGCCATCGCCGGCTCAGCATCATCGACCTGTCCCTGGGCGGCCAGCCCATGGGATCCGACGATGGCGCCGTCTGGATCACGTACAACGGCGAGGTCTACAACTACCGCGAGCTGCGGCAGGAGCTGACGGCGCGGGGCGCCGCCTTCCGGACGGGCTCCGACACCGAGGTCATCCTGCGCGGCTACGAGGCCTGGGGCGTCGGCGTGCTGGAGCGCCTGCGCGGCATGTTCGCCTTCGCCATCTGGGACGCCCGGCGACGGCAGATGCTGCTGGCCCGCGATCGCCTCGGGGTCAAGCCGCTGGTCTATGCCTGGGACGGCGTGTGCCTGCGCTTCGCCTCCGAGATCAAGGCGCTCCTGCAAGATCCGGACGTTCCCCGCGACCTGGACGGGGAGGCCTTGCGGGATTACCTCGCGCATCTCTTCGTGCCGGCGCCGCGGACGATCTTCCGCGCCATCCGGAAGCTTCCGCCCGCCTCGTACCTCGTCTGCCGACTGGACGGCGGCGAGCCGGAGGTCCATCGGTACTGGACGTTGAGGCCGGCGCCCGACCCTGCCGTGACCGAGGCGGAGTGGGTCCGCCGTCTCGACCACATGC
>JBOHPM010000817.1:0-1606 GCA_050731715.1 Candidatus Rokuibacteriota bacterium | reverse complement strand
CTCCTCGTGCGGCAAGCGGTCGAAGCATTCCGGGACCGCGTCGAGGTGGAGCGCCTGCCGAAGAGCCACGGGATCGATCGGTAACGTCACATCACACGCGCAGAGCGCGACGGCCCAGCGCATCAGCCGGAACCATCCCGTGTTTTCGAGGCTTTAGACTCCATCACGTAAGCCGGTATGATACGCCGGTTCCCCAGGAGGGGAAAGGTAGAGCACCCTCAGCAGCGTGAGCCCGTGGGCCGGCGCCGTGGGGCCGGCGCGGCGACGGTCTCGCCCGGCCAGCACCTCGGCCAGCCACTCGGGCGACCGCTTCCCCCGCCCTACCGCCACCACGGAACCCACGATGATGCGCACCATGTGGTGGATGAACCGATCGGCGGACACGAGGAGGGCAAGGGACCGACGGCGCCGGACCACGCGCAGCGTGCGCACCACGCACACGGGGGTGGCGGCCCGCCCGGCCGCCGCGCAGAACGCCGAGAAGTCGTGGCGGCCCCGCAGCGGGGCCAGCGCCCGCCGCATGGCCTGCACGTCCAGTGGCGCAGGCACGTGCCAGGCATGGCGCAGGAGCAGGGGGCTCGCCACCGGCCCGTTGTCGATCAGATAGACGTAGCGCTTCCCCGTGGCTGACCGACGCGCATCGAAGGCGCTGTCCGTGTCACTGACCTCCACCACCCGGATGTCGGCCGGCAGGCCGGCGTTGAGGGCGCCGCGAATGGCCGCCGGGAGCAGACCGCTGTCGGTCCGGACCGACGCCACCTGGCGCAGGGCGTGGACGCCGGCATCGGTCCGGCTGGCGCCGGTGACCCGGACGTCGGGTCCCAGCAGGGGCCGCGCCGCCTGGAGCAACGCTCCCTGCACCGTGGACGCGTCGGGTTGGACCTGCCAGCCCGCGTAGGCGGTGCCGTCGTAGGCGAGCACGAGGCGAACGACGCGCGCGGGCGGAATGCGGCGCAGCTAGCGCCGGGACGCGCCCGGCGGAACGAGGGCGAGCCAGACGACCGCCACCAGCACGAAGAGCACGAGATTCACCACCACGTCGGCGGGAACCCCGGGCAGCGCCGGCAGGGGGAGCTTCTCGGCGAGCCAGCTCTGCCGGGCGAAGTCCTTCGGCTCGTAGCCCTGCGGGTTGTAGCCGCCGAGCGCGCTGACGAAGCGCGCCACACGGGGGACGAACGCGTAGGCCACGACGAGGACCGTGACGACGACCGCCACGTGGAACCGGGCCTGATACCCGAAGTGGCGGTGGTAGTAGCGGCGCAGGCCGATGGTTAGCTCCGGAGCAGGAGCTCCGCGATCTGCACGGCGTTGGTCGCGGCGCCCTTGCGGAGCTGGTCGCCGACCACCCAGAAGTTGAGGGCGCGGGGGTGCGAGAGGTCTTCGCGGATCCGCCCCACCCAGCAGTCGTCCTGACCTTCGACCAGGACCGGCATCGGGTAGCGCCCCTCCGCCGGATCGTCCCACACGCGGAGCCCGGGAAAGCGGGCGAACGCTTCTCGCGCCCGCTCCGCGCTGATCTTCTCGTCGGTCTCCACGTTCACGGCGACCGAGTGGCAGGTGAACACGGGCACCCGCACGGTGGTCGGCGAGACTGCCAGGTCGGGCG
>JBOHPM010000816.1:0-1610 GCA_050731715.1 Candidatus Rokuibacteriota bacterium | reverse complement strand
CCACGCCGGACCCGGAGCGTCACGCTCACGAGCCCGCATGATACATGAAGCAACGGGCCCCGGAACCGTGCGCGCGCCTGTTGACAGCCCCCCGGGGCGCTTCTACACTCCGACGCGCGGTGACCCCAGGCCTGCTCCTCGACCCGCACCTCTGGCAGCAAACGCTCGTCTACGCCGCGCCGCTGATCATCGCGGCCCTCGGCGAGCTGATCATCGAGCGCAGCGGCATTCTCAACGTCGGCATCGAGGGCATGATGCTGGTGGCGGCGGTGACGTGCTTCGTCGTCACCTGGCAGACGCAGGCAGTCGTGGCCGGCATCGGCGCCGGGATGCTGGCCGCGGCGGCGATGGCGCTCGGGCTCGTCTACTACGCGGTGGCCCTGCGCGGCCCGCAGATCACCGTCGGGCTCGGCCTCTACGTGCTCGGCATCGGCCTGTCCTCCCTGATCTTCCGGATGGTCTTCGGCATCCGCACCAGCCCGCCCCAGATCCAGACGCTGCCGCCGGTGGCGGTGCCGGGCCTCGCCGACCTGCCGGTGGTCGGCCCCGTGCTCTTCGAGCAGACGGTGCTCACCTACGCGGCGTTCGCGCTGATCCCGCTCGTGCACCTCGCCCTGTTCCGCACGCCCTGGGGCCTGCGCCTGCGGGCGACGGGCGAGAATCCGCGCGCTGTCGACGCGCTGGGGATCGACGTGGCCGGGCTGCGCTACGGGGCGGCGGCGGTGGGAGGGCTCCTCATCGGCCTGGGCGGCGCCTACCTGCCCGTCGTCCTCACCGGGACGTTCAGCGACAACATGACGGCCGGGCGCGGGTGGCTCGCCCTCATGCTGGTCATCTTCGGCCGCTGGATGCCGTTCACGGTGCTCGCCGGCGCCCTGCTCTTCGCCTACGTCGAGGCGTTCCAGTTCAAGGCCGGCATGGTGAGCAAGGTCGTGCCGGCGCAGTTCTTGTTGATGCTGCCATACGTCTTCGCGCTGGTGGTACTGGTGCGCGTCTACCGCGGGGCGAGCGCGCCCCGGGCCCTGGCCGTCCCCTACGACCGTGAGGCGCGCGGATGAATTCGCAGAGGAGGACTCCGATGGATCGACGGCGATTTCTGACGACCCTCACGCTCGGCACCGCGGCCGCCGCCCGTCCCCGCCCGGCCTCGGCCCAGGCCCAGGCCCGGCGCAAGATGGCGATGATCATGCCCGGTCCCATCCAGGACGCCGACTTCAACGCGGTCGGCTACCTGGCCCTGCAGCAGGTCGCCAAGACGTACAATCTTCAAGTTTCGCACTCGGAGCAAGTGGTCGTCGCCGACGCCGAGCGGATCACTCGCGAGTACATGTCGGCCGGCTACGACATCATCGCCAACCACGGCGGCCAGTTCATCCCGATCGTGAACAAGCTGGCCCCGCAGTTCCGCGACGTCACGTTCATCCAGGAAGCGTCGGGCCGGCTACCCACGCTGCCCCCCAACCTCTGGAACATCGGCCGGCGCTTCTACCAGGGTTTCTACGTGCTCGGCGCGCTCGGCGCGATGGCGACCAAGACGGGCAAGGTGGGGATGGTGGCCGGCGTCCGGCTGCCCGACGTCGTGACCTCCGTGAACTCGGTCAACCAGGCCA
>JBOHPM010000815.1:0-1611 GCA_050731715.1 Candidatus Rokuibacteriota bacterium | reverse complement strand
ACAAGCAGATGATGGAGAAGCCGGGCTTCACCGTGGCCCGGTGGTACGAGGGCGTGCTGCTCGACGCCAAGGAGCTCGGCCAGGACGTCAACCTCAAGGCCGTGATGTTCTGGGGCCACTCGACGCAGGCCATGCAGCAGATGGACCGGGTCAAGCAGGCCCTGGAAAAGGTCGAGCTGGTCGTCGACGTGGATCCGTTCGTCACGAATACCGCGGTCCTTCCCGACCGCAAGGACGGCGTGTACCTGCTGCCGGCCGCGACCAACTACGAGCAGTGGAACTCCTCGGTGAACACCAACCGCGACAACCAGTATCGCCAGCGGGTGGTGGAGCCGGTGTGGGAGAGCCGGACCGATCTGGCCATCATGGTCGACCTCGCCGAGCGGCTGGGCTTCCGCAAGGAGTTCACCAGCAACATGAAGGGCGGCTGGAAGGGCCTGCCGGCGAACGTGAAGGAGGCCAAGTCGTACTCCGAGCAGACCATGAACGACGTGCTCCGCGAGATCAACATGGGGGCGCTGTCGGTCGGCTACGCGGGCCACACCCCCGAACGCCTCAAGCGGCAGCAGGAGTGGGCCCACGTCTTCGACATCAAGACCAAGAAGGCCGTGGGCGGACCGGTGAACAACGAGTCGTGGGGCCTGCCGTGGCCGTGCTGGACGGACACCCACCCGGGAACGCCGATCCTCTACCGTAACGACATCCCGGCCGCGGACGGCGGCTGCGGCTTCCGGGCCTCGTGGGGCCCGAAGGCGCCCGACGGTCGCACGCTGCTGGCGGCGCAGGGGTCGGCCCCGCCGGGCGGACCGAAGGAGGGGTACCCGGCCCAGAAGGACTTCGCCACGGACCTGACGCTGGGCGCCATCAAGGAGGCCCTGGCCGACGGGCGGAGCCCGTACGGCAACGGTCGCGCGCGGTTCAACTCGTGGAACATCCCCGACCCGCTGCCGATCCATCGCGAGCCCATCCACAGCCCGCGGCCGGACCTCATCACCAAGTGGCCGACCTACGACGACGTCAAGGAGCATTACCGGGTCCCGCAGCCGTACAAGAGCATGCAGAAGCCGGAGTGGGTGAAGCAGTACCCGATCATCCTCACGACGGGGCGCGTGGTGGAGTTCGAGGGCGGCGCCGCCCAGGAGCGGAACTCGACCTGGCTGGTCGAGCTGAACCCCGAGATGTACGTGGAGATGCACCCCAAGGTCGCTCACGATCACGGACTCCGGCACGGGGACTTTTGCTGGGTCGAGACCCCCGAGGACATGGACGGCAAGCCGAGCCGGATCAAGGTGAAGGTGAAGGTCACCAAACGTGTGGGCCCCGACACGGTGTTCCTGCCCTTCCACTGGGGTGGCGTCTTCGAAGGCAAGTCGCTGGCCTCGAAGTTTCCCGAGGGCCACGTCCCCTACGCCATGGGCGAGTCGGCCAACACGGTGACCACCTACGGGTACGACCGGCTGACCCAGATGCAGGAGACCAAGACCACCCTGTGTCGCATCAAGAAGGCGTGAGGGGGTGACGAGCCATGGCTGAGCGGACCGTAACGATTCCCCGCCGGAGCGCGGACGGGCCCGAGCTCAAGTATGCCTCCGCACGCATGAAGTTCTACGT
>JBOHPM010000814.1:0-1613 GCA_050731715.1 Candidatus Rokuibacteriota bacterium | reverse complement strand
GCGGGGAGGTCCCCGCATCCCCGCAGTAACGCGCCGGGGTGTCCCCGCGTCCTGTGCGGCGCGGCGGCTCAGACGACGGCGGTCGGGGGGCGGAGCTCGAAGTGCTGGCGGATCAGTGATTCCAGGGAGCGGAAGTGGCGCTCGGGCAGGTTCTTGAAGCGCCGGCGGCAGGCGCTCAGCGCCGCATCGGCGGAGTCGAAGGCCTGGACGACCCGGAGCAGGTGCTCGTGGTACTCGCGCAGCTTTACCTCCACGACGCGCGCGTGGGCGGGATCACCGGCCAGCTCCAGAGCCGCCCGGGCGTGATCGCCCCCGGACTGGGCCAGCGCCCGGAAGCCGAGGCCCTTGAGCCGCTGGGTGATCGTGCTCCTGTCCAGGCCGAGCGCGGCGGCGGTCGCCTGCATGTCGAACCCGTGACGCCGCAGACCGGCGAGCACTGCCGGGTCGGAGTGCGCCTCCAGGGCTCGGGCGCCGTCCCCGGGGACGGTCGGGCTCGTGGGGGGAAGCCGCAGATCCTTCCGCCCGATGAGACGCGACTCGGCGAGCGTGACCGCCCGCTGGAGACAGTGCTGGAGCTCGCGGATGTTGCCGGGCCAGGCGTGGCCCTGCAGCGCCAGGACGGCATCCTCCGAGAGCGCGACGCCGTCTCGCTGCGCCTCGGCGGCGGCCTCGGCCACGAGCCGGGGCGCGAGCAACGCGACGTCGCCCGGGCGCTCGCGCAGCGGCGGCAGCTCGAGGACCAGGCCCTTCAGCCGGAAGTAGAGGTCCTCGCGGAACCAGCCCTCGGCGACGCCCCGCTCGAGGTCACGGTTGCTGGCGGCCACGACACGCACGTCCACCATGCTCGGCCGGCTCGATCCCACGCGGTGGAAGGTCCGATCTTGCAATACGCGGAGCAGCTTGCCCTGGTGCTCGGGGCGGAGCTCGCCCACCTCGTCGAGGAAGATCGTGCCGCGGTCGGCCTGCTCGAAGTAGCCCTTGCGATCGGCGATGGCCCCGGTGAAGCCGCCCTTGACGTGGCCGAAGAGCTCGCTCTCGAAGAGCTCGGGCGCGATGGCGGCCATGTTCACGGCGACGAATGGCCGGTCGGCCCGGGGGCTCAGGCGATGCACGGCGCGGGCGAACAGTTCCTTGCCGGTGCCCGGCTCGCCGAGCAGGAGGATGGGCAGGGCCGATCCCGCGGCCCTGGCGAGGTCCCGGAAGGCGGCGAGCACGCCGGGATCGCCGGTCACGATCCCCATCCGCTCGCACTCGAGCCGGAGGCGCTCGTGCGCGGGCCCGCCGGGCGGCGCGGGCGGGCTCTCGGCCGCGCGCAAGCTGCGCAGCTCCCGCTCCAGCGCATCGAGCCGGCGGCGCGTGTGCTCCTCCTGGGTCTGAGCCTCCACCATCTGGCCCCGCAGCGTCTCCAGCGCGCGGCCCAGTTCCTGCTCGGCGCTGCTGGACCGGGCGGCCGCCGAGCGAGCGGCTTCCAAATCCTCCTCGAGCGCGTCGGCGGCCGCCTCCTGGCGGGCCAGGACTTCGCGCACGCGCGCGTTTTCGTCGGTCAGCTGGCGCACGCGGCCGGCCGCGGAGAACTGCTGCCACGCCAGCGCGCCGGCCGAAGCCAGGATCAG
>JBOHPM010000813.1:0-1614 GCA_050731715.1 Candidatus Rokuibacteriota bacterium | reverse complement strand
CGGCGGCCCGGATACGACCCTCCCAGACCGGCTTGGCATCGACGGGGATCCGACTGCTCGTGTCGCAGAGGGCCAGGCTGCGCAGGCGCTGGGGCGCCTTGAGCGCAAGGGTCTGGCCGATCATGCCGCCGAGCGAGAGCCCGAGCCAGTGGGCCCGCTCGATGCCCAGGGTGTCCAGTAGGCCCAGCGCGTCGTCCGCGAGCTGCTCGAGCGTGTAGCCGCCGGGAGCCACCTCGGTCCCACCGTGACCGCGCGTGTCGTAGCGCAAGATGCGGAAGGTCCGCGTCAACGCGTCGACCTGGGGTTCCCACATGCCGAGGTGGGCAGCCAGTGAGTGGCTGACGATCACGACCGGGTTGGCCGCCGGTCCTTCGAGGGCGTAGTTCACGGTGATACCGTTCGCCTTGGCCTTCATCGGGTCACCTCCCCTGGACGTCGATGGTCCACTCCAGCGCCTCGGCCGCCCGGGCGTCGAGCGCGCGTCCGCGCCGGCGCAGCTCGGCGATCACGCGCCGCCGCGTCTGGGCCGGGCGGTTCTGGCCGAGCTTGAATTTGGCCCGGCGGCGCGTGATGGTCAAGTGGACCGCGGCGAGCTGGGCCAGGGCCCCCCGGTAGAGCAGATCTTCGGGATCGAGGGCCCGATAACCGCCCTCCGGCTGATAGCGGGCCAGGAGCCGGCGCTGCTGAGCCGCGACCGCCTCCGGCGTCTCGACCACCTGCGCGACGCACTCGAAGATGACGGTGCGGTGGTAGGCGGTGGCCGAGCCGGCGTACTCGGCGTGGACCCAGTACGAGGGAATCACGGCCAGGACTTCGTCCACTTCGAACAGGCAGCGCGGCCGCGCCTTGAGGTCGGCGATCTGCTCGTCGGCGCGGACAAGGTGCACATCCACCGTGTCGGCCTCGTACACGAACGGGTAGAGGCCGAGATGGGGCGTGCCGTCGTCACCGACCGTGATCAGGCGGCCCAGCTCCTGGGCGAGCACCATGCGGTCCACCTCGGCGGCCGGGATGGCGGAGTAGTACTCGTGGAAGATCATCGGCCGCGGCTGCGCGCGACCAGGTCGCAGAAGTACTGGTGGACGGTCGTCTGGTCCGTCAGCTCGGGGTGAAAGGTACCGACCACCACGCTGCCCTGCTGTACCAGGACCGGATCACCCCCGTGCCGGGCCAGGGTCTGCACGCCGGGCCCGGTGGATCGGATCCGGGGCGCCCGGATGAACACCATCTGAATGGGGACGGGGTGGCCATCGAGCACCGCCTGGCCCGAGGCTTCGAAGGACTCGCGCTGGCGGCCGTAGGCGTTGCGCTCGATGCCGATGTCGATGAGGCCCAGCGAGAACTGGCGCGGGTTCTCGACCTCCCGCGCCATCAGGATCGCCCCCGCGCAGGTGCCGAAGAGAGGCCGGCCCTCGGCGTGGAACTTCTCCAGCGCGGGCACGAACTCCCAGTCCTCCATGAGCCGCAGCAGCGTCGTGCTCTCGCCACCCGGCACGATGAGGCCGTCGAGGCCGGCCAGCTCGCCCGGCTTGCGTACCTCTACGACCTCGACCCGGCCCGCCTCGCTCGCACAACGGGCGAGGGCCTTGACGTGCAGCGCGAAGTCGCCCTGCA
>JBOHPM010000812.1:0-1615 GCA_050731715.1 Candidatus Rokuibacteriota bacterium | reverse complement strand
CCGCCGCCCTCTGGACCTGGCCGCCGCCCGCCGGGCGGCGGCCGATCTGCTGTCCCGGCGCCCGTGGACCCAGGCCGAGCTGGGCCGTCGCCTGCTCCGGCGGGGCGCGCCAGCCGACATCGCCGACCAGGTTGTCGTCGACTTCGCCGACCGCGGCTACCTCGACGACGCCGCGTTCGCGCTCCGCTGGGTGCAGGTGCGCGCGGGCCGGGGGTACGGCGCCGCCCGGCTGCGGAGGGAGCTCAAGGCGCGAGGGGTGGCCGCCGCCCTCATCGACGAGGCCCTGGCGGGGCTCGCCGGTGAAGGCGAGCTGGAGCAGGCGCGAGCCCTGGCCCGTCGCCGGCTCGGCGCGCTCGGTCGCGCCCGTCCCGATCGCGTCGCCGCCCGTCTGGCCGACTACCTTGCGCGCCGGGGTTACCGGCCGGCGGTGGCGAGCCGGGTCGTCCGAGAGCTCGTCCGCCGGCGCGCCGATCGATGACCGACGTCACGCTGCCCACGTCGCGGCTCGTCCTGCGAGAATTCACCGCCGAGGATTTCGCGGCCGTACATGCCTACGGCTCCGATCCCCAGGTGACGCGGTGGACCGTGTTCGGGCCGAACACCGAGGACGACACCCGCAGCTTCTTGCAGCAGGCCCGGGCCTTCCGGGCCGAGCGGCCGCGGCGGATCTTCGAGCTGGCCGTCACGCTGTCCGACGACGGTCGGCTCATCGGTGGCTGTGGGCTGCGGCGGACCGACGTTGACGGCGAAGCGTTCATCGGCTACGTGCTGCGCCGGGACGCCTGGGGCCGCGGCTATGCCACGGAGACCGCGCGGACGTTGCTGACCCTCGGATTCGAGCGTCTCGGGCTCCGCCGCATCTTCGCGGACTGCCATCCGGCCAACGCGGCCTCCTGGCGCGTGATGGAGAAACTCGGCATGCGCCGGGAGGGCCACTTTCGCGAGGACAGACTGGTCAAGGGCGAGTGGTGGGACAGGTATGTCTACGCGATGCTGGCCCGGGAGTGGCGCGCGGCGAGGCCGCCGAACCCGGGTGATACAATGACCCTCCCATGAGCGGCGACCGGCTGCGCGAAGCGTTCCTCCGCTACTTCGAGGGCCGGGGCCACACGCGCGTCCGCTCCTCATCGCTGGTGCCCGGAGACGATCCCACGCTGCTCTTCACCAATGCCGGCATGGTGCAGTTCAAGCGCGTCTTCCTGGGCGAGGAGCTGCGGGATTACCGCCGGGCCACCAGCGCTCAGAAGTGCGTGCGCGCGGGGGGCAAGCACAACGATCTGGAGAACGTGGGCCGCACGGCCCGCCACCACACGTTCTTCGAGATGCTGGGCAACTTCTCCTTCGGCGACTACTTCAAGGCCGAGGCCATCGCCTTCGCCTGGGAGTTCCTCACGCGGGACCTGGGCATCGACCCGCACCGGCTCACCGCGACGGTCTTCACCGACGACGACGATGCCGCCGGGTTGTGGAAGAAGGTCGCCGGCTTCGGCGACGAGCGCGTCTTGCGATTGGGCGAGAAGGACAACTTCTGGGCCATGGGTGATACCGGGCCCTGCGGGCCCTGCTCGGAGGTCCACTACCACCAGGGCGATCATCTGCCCTGCGCCGAGGTCGC
>JBOHPM010000811.1:0-1617 GCA_050731715.1 Candidatus Rokuibacteriota bacterium | reverse complement strand
CGGCAAGACGACCACTCCCGAGTTCGGCTGGAAGGCCATCGGCGATAGCCCGCTGACCGGGATCACCCGGAATCCGTGGAATCCGGGCATGACGACCGGTGGCTCCAGCGCCGGCGCGGGCGCGGCCGCCGCGGCGGGCCTGGGCGCGCTGCACCAGGGCTCTGACGGCGCCGGCTCCATCCGCATCCCTTCCGCCTTCTGTGGCGTCTACGGCCTCAAGCCCTCGTACGGGCGCGTGCCCTCCTGGCCGCTCGCCAACAACGACTACGTCAGCCATCCCGGCCCGATGACCCGCAGCGTGGCCGACGCGGCCCTCATGCTGAGCGCGATCGCGGGGCCGGACGACTGGGATCGGACCTCGCTCGAAGCCGCCCCGGCGGACTACGTGGGCGAGCTTCGCCGCGGGATCGGCGGGCTCCGCGTGGCCTTCAGCTCCGATCTGGGAGGACTCCGCGTCGACCCCGAGGTGGCGCGGGTGGTCGGCGAGGCGGCCCGCGTCTTCCAGAGCCTCGGCTGCACGGTCGAGGAGGTGGCCGCGGGGTTCGACGATTCGAAGGAGCTCATCCGCTGCCTGTGGAGCGCCCACGAGGCCGGCATGTACGGGGCCCTCGTTCCCCAGTGGGGCGACCGGATGGACCCCGGGCTCGTGGCCTGCATCGAGCACGGACGCCGCTACGGTTTGGTCGAGTATCTGGAAGCGCGGGGCCGCAAGCTCACGTACTGGGACAGCGTGCGGCCGCTGTTCCAGCGCTACGACCTGCTGCTCACGCCCGCCGTGTCGGTGGCCGCCTTCGAGGTGGGCCGCCTGAACCCGGCTGCCTTCCCCCAGCACGACTGGGACTGGTTTCCCTGGGCCTCGTTCAGCTATCCGTTCAACTTCACCGGCCAGCCCGCGGCGTCCATTCCCGCCGGATTCACCGCGGCTGGCCTGCCGGTGGGCTTGCAGATCGTGGGGCGGCGGTTCGCGGATCTCACGGTGCTGCAGGCGTCGGCAGCGTTCGAGGAGGCCCGGCCATGGGCTCAGCACCGGCCACCCGGCGGCTGAGCTCGCCCCCGGGCCCGACACGCTGCGCCTGGGCGAATGCCAGCGAGCTGGACCGCCGCTACCACGACGAGGAGTGGGGCGTGCCGCTGCGTGACGACCGCGCCCTGTTCGAGCTGCTGATCCTGGAAGGCGCCCAGGCCGGGCTCTCCTGGTCGACCATCCTCCGCAAGCGCGAGGCTTACCGCCGCGCCTTCGCCCGCTTCGATGCGACGGCGGTGGCCACGTACACGGCGCGGGACGTGCGCCGCCTGCTCGCCGACGCAGGAATCGTGCGCAACCGCCTCAAGATCGAGGCCACCATCGCCAACGCGCGGGCCTTCCTCGAGGTGCGGCGCGAGTACGGGAGCTTCGCGGCATATCTCTGGCAATTCGTGGGCGGGCAGCCCGTGCAGAACGCCTGGCGCGCTCTGAAGCAGGTGCCGGCGGAGACCGACGCCTCCCGAGGGCTCAGCCGCGACCTGCGTCGGCGCGGCTTCCGCTTCGTCGGGCCGACGATCTGTTACGCCTTCATGCAGGCCGCGGGTCTCGTGAACGATCACACCATGGACTGCTTCCGGTGGATCGAGCTCGGT
>JBOHPM010000810.1:0-1620 GCA_050731715.1 Candidatus Rokuibacteriota bacterium | reverse complement strand
TGATCAACCGTCGCAGTTACAGGCTCCGTCTCTTCCGGTGGTTCGAGCACCCACCATGAGCTTCACCGCCAACCGGCACCCGCGCCTCTCGCGTCGGCGTCGGCCTTGACAGTGGAAGTCATATCAAACGCTCACGCTCAGCGGCGGGCGGTTCCCGCCCGGCCGCTGGAGCGTGAAGTTAGACGCCGGGTTGCCTCGGACATCCTCAGTAGGGAGCGAAGCGCCTCGTTCACGGCGGCCGAACTGCGAAATGCCTTGGCCACGTCAGGATCAAGAACGACGACGTTCGCGCCCTCCTTCAAGAGACGCCGGTAGTACTTACCGCGCACGGCCTTCGAGTAGTCGAAGTCGTACTCGGCGCGCATGTCCTCGGACGACACAGTGCTCTTAGCTCTCATGACGCTTCCTCTCGCGAGCAGTGGCGCGCCGGGCGCTGATCAACCTGGTTGCGGCGCCGCGCTCGATATGGCAAACAACCAGCAGTCGCCCTCGAGCCGAGTAGCCCACGGTGACAAGACGGCTTTCACCGCCGGAGTGATCAGGATCTTCAAAGGTCGCGGCCAGAGGATCATAGAATACCGTCACGGCTTCATCGAACGACACGCGATGCTTCGTGGCGTTCGCTGCTGCTTTGTCGCCGTCCCACTCGAAGCGCATCGTACCATTCTCGCGTGTGTGATCAGCGCGGTGCGTCTAACGTTCAGCCTGAACGTTATGCACTGGCCGCGCGGAGCCCCAGCCGGACGTACTCGAAATCCAGGGGCTGGCCGTTGATGCCGCGGGGCGGCGGCGCGATCCAGCCGGCGAACCGGCCGGGCTCGATCACCGGCACCATGAGGCGGCCGACGTAGGCCTGATCACGCTCGGTGGGGAGCCACTCGTCCTTCCGGGCGTTCCACTCGGCCTCGGTGATGACGCGCCCGTCCGGCGAGATCCTGGCTTCGGCGAACGAGCCGATGGCCCGATGGAAGCCCTTGTGGGGCAGCCGCAGCGCGGTATCGATGCCGTGCTTCTTGATGATGCCGTTCCAGCGGTCCACCCCCCGCTGGCAGTCGGCGACGTAGTCGTCGCGCAGCCGCTCGTTGAGGGCCACCAGGGCCGGCATCTCCCGGGTGACGATCCGATCGCCCTCCAGCACGCTGACCGGGTAGGTCGCCTCCCGGAGCCGATGGTCGTCGGCCTGCTTGGTCTCCTCGAACCGGCCCTTGAGCCCCACCGTGTAGTAGTTGGCGGCGTTGGTGGAGATCTCGGAGCCGAACAGGTCGAGGGAAACCGAGAAGTGAAAGTTGATGTAGCGCTGCATCATGGCGAGATCGATCCCACCGTGGGCGCGCAGGTCGTCGGTGCGGTGCTGGCGCATCAGCTCGCAGGCCCGCTGCACGATGCGGCCCACCCCGCTCTCGCCCACGAACATGTGGTGGGCCTCCTCGGTGAGCATGAACCGGCAGGTCTGTGACAGCGGATCGAAGCCGGACTCCTGAAGGCTGGCCAGCTGATACTTGCCGTCGCGGTCGGTGAAGAACGCAAACATGAAGAAGCTGAGCCAGTCGGGCGTGCGCTCGTTGAAGGCTCCCAGAATACGCGGCTTGTCGCGATCGCCTGACCGCCGCTGCAGCAACG
>JBOHPM010000809.1:0-1622 GCA_050731715.1 Candidatus Rokuibacteriota bacterium | reverse complement strand
CGATGATCCGGGCGCCCCGCTGCCGGGCCTGCTTGACGAGGGTCATCACGTTGATGGTGGAGTAGGCCGCGTTGATGCCCCAGAGCACGACGAGATCGGCGCCCACCATCTGCTCGGAGTCGTTGCCGGTCACCGCCCCCACGGTGGCCCGCCAGCCCGCGTAGGCCGTCGACACGCAGATCGTCCGGTCCAGACGACTGGCCCCCAGGGCGTGAAACAGAGGATGGCCGGCGTAGTACTGCACCTGCCCCATCGTCCCCGCGTACGAGAACGGCAGGATGGCCTCGCCGCCGTGGCGGTCCACGATGACCCGCCAGCGCTCGGCGATCTCGGCGATGGCGGCGGGCCAGGTGATCGGCTCGAAGCGCCCTGCCCCTTTGGGCCCCACCCGCCGCAGCGGGCGCAGGACGCGCAGCGGCGAGTGCACGCGCTCGGCGTAGGCGCGCACCTTGCCGCAGATCACGCCCTGCGTGAAGGGATGCGCGGGGTCTCCGGTGACGCCGGTCAGCCGGCCGTCCTGCACCGTGACCAGGAGCGAGCACGCCGAGGGGCAATCGTGCGGGCAGACGGAGCGCATGGCCAGGTACATTATCATGGTCGCGATGCTCGCCTGGCTGCGTCGGCTCCACCCGTTCCAGACCGCCGACGCCCAGCGCCTCGCCCTGCTCTTCGGAGTCGTCTACTTCGCCCAGGGGATGTACGACCTGCCTACGCAGACGCTCACCCTCACGCTCAAGGAGCGGTTCGGGCTGTCGGCCGGCCAGGCGGCGACCTTCTTCCTGATCGCCACGATCCCCTGGTACATCAAGCCGGTCTACGGCCTGATCTCGGACTTCGTGCCCCTCTTCGGACGGCGCCGCAAGAGTTACCTGCTGCTGTCGTCCGGGCTCGCGGCGCTCTCCGGCGCCGCGCTGGCCGCGATGGGCAGCCAGTCGTATATCGTGCTGGTCGGGTTCGTGACGTTGATGGGGATGGGGCTGGCCTTCACGGACGTGATGGTGGACGCCCTGATGGTCGAGAATGGACGGGCCCGCGGCCTGACAGGCGCGTTCCAGTCGGTGCAGTGGGCGGCCATCTATGGCGCGTCCATCCTGGTTGGCGTGGTCGGCGGTCAACTGGCGGCGCGGCGCAACCTGCACGCAGCCTTCGCGGTGGCGGCGTGCTTCCCCGTCGTCTCCTTCGTGATGGCCCTCCTCTTCGTCCGTGAGCGGCCCGCCGCCGCCGACCGCGAGGCGTTCCGGCGGACGCTGGCCTCGATCCGGGAGGCGTTGCGCGAGCGCGATGTCTGGGTCGTGGCCGGGTTCATCCTGTTCTGGACCTTCAGCCCGTCGTTCGGGCCGGCGTTCCTCTACTACCAGACCGACGTCCTCAAGTTCAGCCAGGAGTTCATCGGCCTGCTCTACTCCCTGAACGCCGTCGGCTACGTGGTCGGCGCCCTCATCTACGCTCCGCTGTCGCGCCGGGTGCCGCTCAAGCGGCTCATCGTGTGGTCGATTGGCGTGGCCGTGGTCACCACCCTGGGCTACCTGCTCTACGAGACTCCGGCCTCGGCCATGATCATCGACAGCGTCTTCGGCGTGGCGGGGATGATCGCCCAGCTCGCCTTCCTGGATCTGGCCGCC
>JBOHPM010000808.1:0-1623 GCA_050731715.1 Candidatus Rokuibacteriota bacterium | reverse complement strand
GCCGTGGCGAGGTCGTGTCCGAACGGCTTCTCCACGACGATACGTGCGCCCTCGGCGCAACCCGACTCGCCGAGCTGGTGAACGACGGTCTCGAAGAGGCTGGGCGGGATGGCCAGATAGTGCAGCGGGTGGGCGGCCTCGCCCAGTTGGCGGCGTAGCTGTTGAAAGGTCGCCTTGTCTCCGTAGTCGCCGTCGATGTAGCTCAAGCGACGGGTCAGGCGGGCGAAGGCGTCCCGATCAAGACCGCCGTACTGCGTGACACTGTCGGCGGCCCGCGCCGTCAGCTGATCGAGCGTCCAGCCGGCCTTGGCGACCCCGATCACCGGGAGGTCGAGATCGCCGCGCCGGGCCAGCGATTGCAGCGCCGGGAAGATCTTCTTGTGGGCGAGATCTCCCGTCGCCCCGAAGAACACCAGGGCGTCCGCCCTGCTCACGGCCTCGAATCGGCCCGTCGGGCCTCCGACCGGATCGCCTCCAGCACCTCGGCCGGATGAGCGGCCGCGTCCCGGACCCGCGCCCAGTGCTTGCGGACGATGCCGTCGGGGCCGATCCAGACCGTGGATCGGATCACCCCTTTTGTCTTCTTGCCGTACAGCACCTTGTCGCCCCAGGCGCCCCAGGCTTCCATGACCTTGCGCTCGGGGTCGGACAGGAGGGGAAATTGGAGCTTGTACTTCGCGGCGAACTTCACGTGAGAGGCTGGCGGGTCCGGGGAGACACCGAGCACGGCGACACCCGTGCGCTGAAGCGCCTTCCAGGCGTCGCGGAACCCGCAGGCTTCCTTGGTGCAGCCGGGCGTGTCGTCCCGGGGATAGAAATAGACGACCACGTCCTTGCCCCGGAAATCGTCCAGGGCCACGCGCTTGCCGGCGGCGTCGGGCAGAATGAAGCTCGGCGCCTTGCGGTCTTCCGTGATCATCAGAGCTTCTGCAGCATCGTCTCGGCGCCGCTGACCTCGAACTTGCCCGGCTGCTCGACGTTGAGGGCCTTGACGACGCCGTCGTCCACCATCATCGAGTAGCGCTGCGAGCGCACGCCCATGCCGCGGGCGGTGAGGTCCATGTCCAGGCCCAGCGCTTTGGTGTAGGTGGCGCTGCCGTCGGCCATCATCCGGACCTTGCCGCCGCACTTCTGGTCCTTGCCCCAGGCCCCCATCACGAAGGCGTCGTTCACCGCGATACACCAGATCTCGTCGATCCCCTTGGCCTTGAGCTTGTCGAAGCTCTGCACGTAGCTGGGCACGTGCTTGGCCGAGCACGTGGGGGTGAAGGCCCCGGGCACGGCGAAGATGGCCACCCGCTTGCCCTTGGCCTGCTCGCTCACCGCGAAGTTGTTGGGGCCGATGGTGCAGCCCGGCCGCTCCGTGTCGATGAGCTCGGTCAGCGTTCCGTCGGGGAGTCGGTCACCTGCCTTGATCGCCATCAGATCCTCCTGTAGGGATGGTCCGTCGAGTATACAGGATGGACACGGCCCGTACCCTCGTCACCCCGGACGGCGTGAGGCTGGCCTATCGTCTCTGGCGACCGGGGCCGCCGCGCCGCACGATCGTCCTGGTGCACGGGCTGGCCAGCAACCACACTCGCTGGACCGAGCTCGTGACGACGACGCGGCTCCGCGAGTCGT
>JBOHPM010000807.1:0-1626 GCA_050731715.1 Candidatus Rokuibacteriota bacterium | reverse complement strand
CCGACCAGCATCTCGCTCATCCACGCCGCGCCGAGCGAGGCCACCAGCAGAGTCCCGACGGCCCGGGCCACGCTCCACGGGGCGCCGTGCTCCGTCTCGGCCACCCTGGTTCCGGCGAAGACCTCCGGGTGGGTCCGGAGCATGAACACCAGGTAGAGCGCGTAGGCGATGAGCAGCACGACCGCGACGCCGATATCGAGCGCCGCCGCGTGCCGGGGCGCCTCGCCGCCGAGGAACCGGTGGAAGGTGCCGGGGACGACCATGCTGACCGCGGCCAGCAGCATCATGGAGGCGTAGCTCCGCGCCGCCGCCGGGTTGTACTCCTGCACGCGGTAGCGCAGGCCACCGAGCAGGAAGGCGATGCCCAGAGCCAGCAGCGAGTTGGCCAGCAGCGCGCCGATGAGCGAGGCCCGCACCATGTCGAGCAGGCCCGCCCGCAGCGCCACCATCGTGATGATGAGCTCCGGCAGGTTGCCGAAGGTCGCGTTGAGCAGGCCCCCGAGCGCGGCGCCGGTGCGCGCGGCCAGGTGCTCGGTGCTGTGGACGATGAGCACCGCCAGCGGCACGATCGCGAGGGCGGCACAGAAGAAGACTGCCGGCGCGCTGGCGCTCATCGCGTCCAGCACGGCGGCGGCCGGCATGGCGATCAGGAGCCAGTGGATCGACCACCGCATCCGGTTGGCCTCGCGCCTGTCGGCTGACTCGCTGATCGCTAGGGCGTCCAGCCGCCCCCGAGGGCCCGGTAGAGCCGCACCAGCCCGAGCAGCTCGTCGCGCTGGGATTGCGCGAGCAGCAGCTCGGCGTCGAAGAGCTGGCGCTCGGTGTCCAGGACTTCGAGGTAGCTGGTCACGCCGCCGCGGTAGCGAATGTCGGCCAGCCGGGCGGCGTCGCGGAGCGAGCCGACGAGCAAGGCCTGCTGGATGCGGAACTCCCGCCGCTTCCCGTGCTCGACGAGCGCGTCGGACACCTCACGGAACGCCTGGTTCACAGTCTGCTCGTAGCGGACCAGGGCTTCGTGGGCCTGGGCCTCAGCCGAACTCACATTGGCCCCGATTCGGCCCATGTTGAAGATGGGCAACGTCACCTGGGGCGCGATCGCAAACAACCCTTGGGGGCCGAACCAGTTCCCGTTCACCATCACGCCGCCGGCGCCGGCCGCGCCGGTCAGCAGGAACCGCGGAAAGTAGTCGGCCTTGGCCACGCCGATGCGGGCCGTGGCCGCGGCCAGCTGGTTCTCGGCCGACCGGATATCCGGCCGGCGCTCGAGCAGGCTCGACGGCAGCCCGTCAGGCACCGCGGGCGGCGCCAGCGCGAGCTGCTCGGCCGTCGAGCGGCCCCGGGGCACGGCGTCCGGGCTCCGCCCGAGCAGGAGCGAGATCAGATTCTCGGTCTGGGCGATGCGGCGCTCGACATCCGGGATGGTCTCGGCCGCCGTGTACAGCAAGACCTCCGCCTGCCGTACGTCGATGAGCGCCGACACACCGCCCTGGTGTCGTGCTGTCACGAGCCGGAGGGACCCCTGCCGGGAGGTCAGCGTGCGCTGGGAGATCTCCAGCTCCAGGTCGAGCTCACGGAGCTGGAAGTACGCGGTTGCCACATCGCTCACCAGCGTCATGATCACAAAGC
>JBOHPM010000806.1:0-1629 GCA_050731715.1 Candidatus Rokuibacteriota bacterium | reverse complement strand
CGCCGACCAGGCCGTCATCGCCATCGAGAACGTCCGGCTCTTCAAGGAGGTGCAGGCCAGAAACGCCGAGCTGACCGAGGCCCTGGAGCAGCAGACGGCCACGGCGGAGATTCTCGCGGTCATCAGCAGCTCCCCGACCGCCATCCAGCCCGTGCTGGATACCGTGGCCGCCAGTGCGGCGCGGGTCTGTGGGGCGACGGACGCGCTGATCATGCGGGTCGAAGGGGACAACATCCGTCGTGTCGCGCATTTCGGACCGATTCCGCTGGTTCTGCCGGAGCTTCGCCCCCTCACGGCTGCCAGCGTTGCCGGCTGCGCCATCCTCGAGTGCCGGCCGATCCACGTCGATGACGTCCGCGACAGCGACCATGTGCAAGCTCACCCCGATCGCGCCGCCTATCGGAGCGGGACCTGGCGTACAACCCTCGCCGTGCCCCTCGTGCGCGAGGGCGCGGCGATCGGTGCCATCGCGATCCGCCGCACGGAGGTCCGGCCGTTCACAGACAAGCAGATCCAGCTCCTGGAGACCTTCGCCGATCAGGCGGTCATCGCCATCGAGAACGTGAGGCTGTTTACCGAGCTGCAGGCCCGTAACCACGAGCTCACCGAAGCCCTGGAGCAGCAAACGGCCACGAGCGAGATCCTCCGGGTCATCAGCAGCTCGCCCACTGACATCCAGCCGGTCCTGGACACGGTCGTCAAGAACGCGGCTCGCCTCTGCGATGCCACGGACGCCACGCTTCATCGCGTCGAAGGCGACCTCATGCGGAACGTGGCCAGCTATGGGGTCGTGATGAGTCTTCCGGTCGGCCACACGCGTCCGCTCACCCGCGGCTCACCCAGCGGTCGCGCCGTGCTGAGTGGCCAGCCGGTCCACATTCACGACATCCTCGCCGAAAACAAGGAGGAGTATCCCGAGGTCTGGCCTGCCGTTGAACAGCAAGGGATTCGAACCGTGTTGGACGTGCCGCTCTTGCGCGAGGGATCCGCCATCGGCGCCATCGTCCTCCGGCGCACCGAGGTTCGGCCGTTCTCCGAGCAACAGATCGCCCTCCTGCAAACCTTCGCTGACCAGGCCGTCATCGCCATCGAGAATGTCCGCCTGTTCAAGGAGCTGCAGGCGCGCACGGGCGAGCTCAGCCGCTCGGTCGACCAGCTCACGGCTCTCGGCGAGGTGAGCCGGGCCCTCGGCTCCACCCTCGACCTCGAGACCGTGTTGAACACAATCGTGGCCCGGGCCAACGATCTGGCCGGCACCGACGCCTGCTCGGTCTACGAGTACGACGAGCCGTCGGAAGCGTTCCACTTCCGCGCCACCGACAACCTCGACGACGAAATCCTCGCGGTCGCCCGGCGGACCCTGATCCAGAAGGGCGAAGGTGTCCTGGGCCGGATGGCGGTCACCCGGGAGCCGGTCCAGATTCCCGATATCAGCCAGGAGCGGGCCTATCGGGGGCCGCTCCGCGATCTCCTCCTGCGCACCGGGACGCGGGCGGTCCTGGCCATTCCCCTGCTCCGTGAGGAGCACCTCATCGGCGGACTCACAGTGAGCCGGAAGGTGCCCGGTGAGTTCCCGCCCGAGACAATCGATCTCCTCACGACGTTTGCCACCCAGTCGGCCCTGGCCAT
>JBOHPM010000805.1:0-1631 GCA_050731715.1 Candidatus Rokuibacteriota bacterium | reverse complement strand
GCCCGCCAGGCGATGGAGACCCTCAAGGCCGAGCCATGACCGCGTCGCTCGTGACCTACGCCGTCGACGGCCGGGTCGGCATCGTCTCCCTCAACCGGCCCGAGAAGCTCAACGCCATCACGCCCGATCTCAAGCGCCTGCTCATCGAGCGCTTCCACGAGGCCGATCGCGATCCCGCCACCAGCGTGGTCGTCCTGCGCGCCGAAGGCCGGAGCTTCTCGGCCGGCTACGACATCGGCCCCAGTCCGGCCCGCGCGGCCCGCCGCGGCAACGCCCTGGCCTGGCACGAGTCGCTGACCGACGACGTGGCGCTGGAGATGACGCCGTGGGACATGCGCAAGCCGGTGATCGCCTCCGTCCAGGGCCACTGCCTGGGCGGCGGCTGCGAGATGGTCATGATGTGCGACGTCACGATCGCCGCCGATGACGCGCTGTTCGGCGAGCCGGAGATCCGCTTCTCCAACGTGGGTCCCGCGCTGATCATGCCGTTCGTCGTCGGCCTCAAGCGCGCCCGCGAGCTGCTCTATCTGGGTGATCCGATCGACGCCCAGACCGCGCTGGCCTGGGGCATGGTGAATCGCGTCGTGCCCCGGGCCGAGCTGGCGGGGGCGACGCTGACATTCGCGCGCCGCATGGCGCTGATCTCACCCGAGGCCCTGATGGCCACCAAGCTCGCGATCAACCGGGGCGCCGACGCCGCCGGCTTCCGCAATGCCATCCGCGCCGGCCTCGACGTGCTGGCCGGGCTCTATGCGGCCCGCACGGAGGTCGGGATGAAGTTCGACGAGATCCGTGAGCGGGAAGGCCTCGGCGCCGCCCTCAAGTGGCGCGCGGCGCAGTTCAGGGTCGAGGCGTCCGGGCCTCCTCGATGAGCGTCCCCGTGGCATCCCCGGTGAGCGCCCGGAGAAACTCGACCAGGGCACCGATCTCCCCTTCTTCGAGCCCGAGCCGACGCAGCCGCGCATCGAGGCCCGGGTGGGGCTGGGCCCCCCGATCGTAGTAGCGCACCACGTCCTCCAGCGTGCGCAGCGAGCCGTCGTGCATGTAGGGCGCCGTGAGGGCCACGTTGCGCAGGGTCGGCGTCCGGAACTTCCAGATGTCGGCCGGGGCCAGCGTGACCTCGTGGCGTCCGAGGTCGGCCGCCTCGGGGTCTCCCACGCTCTCCACGGCCTCGCGCGGCATCTCGACGATCAGGCCAGGCGCCAGCTCCACCGGCACCGGCCGGCGCTCGCGCGGGCGGACGACGGTCTGGTCATAGCCGATGCCGGTGTCGTGGAAGGCGCCGTCCGAGAAGAGGGCGTGGCGGTCACCGATCGTGTGGCAGCCGAGGCAGCCGGCCTTGCCGGTGAACAGGCGGAAGCCCTCCGCGGCCCGGGGTCCGAGCGCCGAGGGCTCGCCTCCGAAGTACCAGCGGTCGAAGGGCGAGCGAGCCGACAGCAGCGTGCGCTCGTAGGCGGCGATGGCCTGGCCGATGCGGTCGGGACTGGGGCCGGCGCCGAACGCGCGCTCGAAGAGGCCGGCGTAGTCGGGGAGCGACCGGATGCGGCCGATCACGTGGCCGATCGACGGATTCCCCATCTCGTTGCGCTCGACCAGAGGCCCCAGGGCCTGGGTCTCCAGCGCGATTTCCC
>JBOHPM010000804.1:0-1632 GCA_050731715.1 Candidatus Rokuibacteriota bacterium | reverse complement strand
TACCGGCGGGGTTCCGCTGCCGACGGTGGCCACGCTCGGGCTGCGGCGCAACCTGCGCGAGCTTCGGCTGACCGGCACGGCCGCCGGGGCCACCACCGGGTACGCCGAGAAGGTCGACTACACGAATCACAAGATGCAGCTGTACGAGGAAGAGGCCGCCGCGGCTGGTGGCCCGCTTCTCGAGTGCGACACCGCGGAGGTGCCGGGGCCGCGTACCTGGCAGTTCGCCGCGCGAGGCTGGTAGCACACCCCTCACCCCGCCCGGCGACCGGCCACGCCGATTCTCGCCTGGCGGTGACGAATCAAGGAGCAGTGGCATGGGTCAGGTACTGGTGCGTGAAGGCGTCGGCAAGCTGGACGTGGATCGGGCCTTCATCGACGGCGGCGAATTGCCGTCCTACGCCCTGCAGGGCGGGTTAAAGGTTTTGGTCAGAGCGGGAACGACCGCCAAGCCGGAGATCTACCAGCGCGGCAAGTCCTTCTTCTACGGTGACGGCAACCCGGTCATCAACGAGAAGGACGTCGAGCATCTGCCGACGAAGTGCCAGATCAACGGCGAGATCGTCGACGTCCGGGCGATGGCGCAGGAGTTCGTCCGTAAGCAGCAGGCCCCGGTGGTCACGCCGAAGGGCAAGGCCAAGGGTGGCGTCAGGATCCTGGGGGCCGACAACCCCAAGAAGATCAGGGCTCCGCAACACCGCGGCCGGCACCAGCTCGTCAAGGGCTCGGAGCTGATCGGACAGCGCGGCCCGGAGCGGGTGACGGACCCAGACCAGTCAGAGGAGTAGGGAGGGCAGAGCCACGATGCTGCGCTACGAGAACCGCTCAGAGTCCGCCGGCAACAAGAAGTGGGTCTCGGCCGTGGCCGCGGCCGATTTCGGTGACGCCCAGGCGCTCTGGGTGCCGCCGAAGGTGCCCTTCGCCTACGGGATCGCCGTCGGGGCGGCGAGCCTGCTGAACCGCACCGGGGCTCCGGCCCAGGTGGGTCTCGGGGCCCGGTATCCGGTCGCAGCGTGGCAAGCTGGGCAGATCACCAGCGCCGGGGCCTTCACGGACGACACCACCGACGCGCAGGATCCCGGAATCAACGACTTCCTCATGCACACGGGGGCGGACAGCGGGTCCGGCTTTCTCCTGGCCAGCATGGTGCCCTTCAATGCCGTGGGGCTGATCCAGGGGACGGCCGGGGATCAGACCACGCCGACCCTGATCGTGGAGTATTGGGACGGTGCGGCGTGGCAGAACATCGCGGCGTCCGCCCTGATCGCGGACAACTTCATCACCGGCACGGGCGAGAAGCTGCTGGTCTTTCCGCTGCCGAGCGACTGGGTCCTGGGTGGCTCCGGGACCGGCGTCCCGCAAACCACCTATAACCTCCGCGTCCGCCACACCAACGGCGGCGCCGGCACGGTCAACCCGCTGGCCGACCAGATCTACATTGGCCAGGCCAAGATGCTGATGGAGGCGTTGGCCGATAACGCCGCCGTCAACCTCATCCGCGACCACGAGTACTGCTTCGAGCGCGTGGCCGAGGCGCTCTTCCCGATCCTCTCGGCCGCCAACCGGGCCAGTCACGTCGAGGCGGACGTCCGGGCCTATTAAGAAGGAGCCGATCAATGGCTGAATCCCAGC
>JBOHPM010000803.1:0-1632 GCA_050731715.1 Candidatus Rokuibacteriota bacterium | reverse complement strand
CTGCCCCGCCGCAGCGTCGTGCTGACCTTCGACGACGGCTACCGGTCCTTCCTCCGCTACGCCTACCCGGTCCTCAAGGAGCTCGGCTTCACGGCCACACTCTTCGTCTACACCGACTTCGTGGGGCTCGGTCGCAACGCCCTGGGATGGGATGACCTCCGGCGTCTCGCCGACGAGGGGTTCGTGATCGGAGCCCACTCCAAGACCCACAGCGAGCTGCGCCGCCGCCCCGATGAGTCGGCCGAGGTCTTCGCGCGCCGTCTGCGCACCGAGCTGGGAACGCCGCTGCCGCTGTTCCAGGCTCGGGTGGGACGCACGCCGCGGGCGCTGGCGTATCCCTACGGTACCCACGACGACGAGGTGATCCAGAAGGTCAAGGACACCGGCTACCTCGCGGCGTTCTCGGTCCGGCGCGAGGGCAATCCCTCCTTCGTCCACCCGCTGCGGATCCGCCGGAGCCAGATCTTCGCCGACATGACCCTCGAGCAGTTCGCCCGCAACCTGACCGTCTTTCACGAGGAGCCGCTGCTCCGGTGAGGCCGGCGCTGGCGCTCGCCGGGCTGCTGATCTGCCTGGGCCTGTCCGCCTGCGCCAGCCTGGCGCCGGTGCCGGCCGGCCGACTCGCCGCCGAGCACCGGCAACGGGCGCTCGCCCACGAGAGGAAGGGCGATCTGCGCGCGGCCCTCGAGGAGTGGAAGATCGCGCTCACGATCGACCCGACCAGCGCCGCCGCGCGGGCGGATCAGGCCAGACTGCGCCGGCGCCTGGAGGCCACGATCGCGCGCCGGATTCGACTGGGCCGGCAGGCCCTCGGACAGGGCAACCATCTGCAGGCGCGCCGCCACTTCCTCGCCGTGCTCGCCCTCGACCCGGCGAACGCCGTGGCCTTCACAGCGCTGCGCGAGCAGATCCCCGAGCTGCACTTCACCACCCATCTCGTGGCCCGGGGCGAGACCCTGGGCGCCATCGCCGAGCGGCACTACGGCGATCGGGCCCTCGCTGAGGTGATCTGGGAAGCTAACCGGCTGCCGGCCAAGCCGCGGTTGGTCCCGGGCATGCGCCTGAAGATCCCGGAGGTCGCCGGCCTGGCTCCCCGCCCGCCGGGATCCCGCCGCGTGGCGGGCGCCCCGGCCACGGAGCCGGCCGCCGGCAATGGGACGGCGGCCACGCGGGCCAACGGAAGCGAGGAGCTCTGGCTGGAAGGCAACCCGCTGCTGGCGGACACTCGCGAGGCGCTCGAGCGCAAGGAGTACGGCGCCGCCCTGGCCGTCGTCGATCGGCTCCTCGAAGGCGACTCCAAGAACGGCGACTGGCTCGACCTCAAGAAGGCGATCCTCTACGGTCAGGGCAAGGACGAGCTGGCCAGCGGCAGCTACGACGACGCCCACCGGACGCTCTCCGAGCTGGCCCGGCTCGACGCCGGTTACCGAGACAGCGCCGGGCTGTTGCGCGAGGCTCGCAGCCGCGCCATTCAGCTCCACTACAACGAGGGCATCCGGCTCTCACGGGACGAGCAGCTGGAGGCGGCCATCGCGCACTGGCACGCCGTGCTCGAGCACGACCCCCGACACCCCGAGGCCAGACGGAACATCGAGCAAGCCGAGCGGATCCTGCAAGTCCTGGAGGAGCGCG
>JBOHPM010000802.1:0-1635 GCA_050731715.1 Candidatus Rokuibacteriota bacterium | reverse complement strand
GGTCGAAGGCGCCGAAGTAGTGGTCCAGCATCGCGTAGAAGCGGGTGGCCACCGGATCGCCGGGCGGATGCTTGTGCTGGATGTAGTCGGTGAGGGAGAGGTACATGACGTCGGGCCGCTCGCGCTCTAGAAGGGCGAGCCCGGCGGCCAGCACGTACTCGCTCAGCTCGGCGCTGTAGACGTCGGGCACGGCCAGGGGGACGAGGTCGGTTACCCGCGCGATGCCGTGCTCGTCCTTGGTCACCTCGGCCGCCTTCTCCGAGGAGAAGCAGATGCCCGTCATGCCGTGACCGAGGAGCCGCCGCAGCTTGTCCTTGGCGGTGATCACCGCGCACCGGGCTCCCGCCCGGGACAGCGCCGCCAGCAGGGTGCCGCAGCGCAGGAAGGCCGGGTCGTTCATCATCACCTCCCGCCCCGTGGCCGGATCGTAGAAGTAGTTGCCGCAGATCCCGTGCACGGCGGGTGGTACCCCGGTGACGATCGACAGATTGTTGGGGTTCGTGAAGCTCGGCACCACGCAGCGGGCGAGCCGGGACATCCCCTGGGCGCGGAAGCGGGCGATGGCTGGGGCCACTCCGGCGGCAACGGCGCGGTCGAAGTACTCGGGCTCGCCTCCATCGATACAGACGATGACGGTCGGGCGCCGAGGGTACCGATACGTCCGCCCGTTGACAGAGACCGAAGGGCCGTCGCTCACGGTGTCTGGATATTACGGCGGGAGCGGCGGGCGCGGGCGCGAAATTTCACCGCGTGGCGGACGAGGCCGCCACCGTCCCCTGCCGCCGGGCCCGGCGCCGCCGGGCCAGACGCCGCACGGCGTCGACGACCCGCACGCCCAGCAGCAGGGCCAGCACGGCGGCGTAGTAGTACGGCTCGGTCCGCCCGACCTTGGCGAGCCAGACGAAGTGCAGCACGGCTGCGATGGCGGCCACGTAGACCAACCGGTGCAGCCGCCGCCAGGCCACGGCGCCCAGGCGCTTGATCATGCCGGCGGTGGAGGTCGCCGCCAGGGGGACGAGCAGCGTGAGCGCGATCAGGCCCAGCGTGATGTAGGGCCGCTCCACGATGTCGCTGGCCATCTGGTCCCAGTTGAGGAAATGGTCGAGGAAGATCCATACGCTGAAGTGCATCGTCGCGTAGAAGAAGGCGAAGAGCCCGAGCAGCCGACGGAGCCGGGCCGGCCAGCCCCAGCCCGTGAGCAGACGCAGCGGTGTGGTGGAGAGCGCGGCCAGCAGCAGGCGGAGGGTCCACTGCCCCAGGTGGTTGGTGATGAAGCTGATCGGGTTGGCGGTCAGGTCGTCGGTGACGATCCAGAACCCGAGCGCCGCCAGCGGCGCGAGGCAGGCGACCCAGACCGCCGCCTTGAGGGCGACGCGTCGGGTCATTCCAGTTGGAGGGGGCGGAGACCGCCCCCTCCAAACCTCCCCATTCGCGCGGGGTGCGACCACCCTCGCTGTCTCACCGGATCTTGAGCTGGCGGGGGCAGCGGCCGCCCCCTCCAGGCCTCCCCGTTCACGCGAGGTGCGACGGCCGTTGCAGTCTCCCACACGAGGTCGTGCTAGTAGAGCTTGCTCAGGTCCATCCCGGTGTAGAGGTGGGCGACCTGATCGGCGTAGCCGTTGAACATGAGCGTCT
>JBOHPM010000801.1:0-1636 GCA_050731715.1 Candidatus Rokuibacteriota bacterium | reverse complement strand
TCCCAGGGCGTAAGCCCTCTAAAGGCCCCTCGTAGATTACGAGGTTGATAGGCCGGAGGTGTAAGCACCGTAAGGTGTTCAGCTGACCGGTACTAATCGGCCGTGCGGCTTGACCACATAAAAACTCTGTTCGAGTGATGTCGCTGCTGCTGCGCTCGAGATCTCCATAGATCGGGATATCATCTCGATTCCCGGTGGCAATGCCGAAGGGGCCACACCCGTTCCCATCCCGAACACGGAAGTTAAGCCCTTCAGGGCCGATGGTACTGCGCTGGCAACGGCGTGGGAGAGTAGGTCGCCGCCGGGGTTACATCGCGCCCGGGTCGAGTCATCGGCCCGGGCGCTCGTGCGTTCAGCTGAGCCCGGTCCAGAGGGCCAGGACGAAGGCCAGCAGCGTGAGGGCGACAGCGGCACCGGCCAGGAGATGATCCATGGTGCCTTCCGCCCGGCGCTCGGCCATCGACATGGCCCAGCCGGCCGCCACCCCGCCCAGGAACCCACCGGCGTGAGCCAGGTTATTCACCCCGGACATGAAGAACCCGAGGATGAACATGATCAGGGCCCACTGGCCGTACTGCCGGAGCACCATCGACCCGAACTGTCCGCCGCGGCGCCGGCCGAAGGCGACCATCGCTCCCAGGAGCCCGAAGATCGCTCCCGAGGCCCCGATCGTGAACGGCACGCCGGCGGCATTGGACAGCACGAAGCCCATCACGCCGGCGACGGTGAAGATGATCACCAGCCGGGCCGACCCGTAGGCCTCCTCGACGGCGGGCCCCAGTTGCCGGATCCAGAGGACGTTGAAGAGGATGTGCAGCAGGCTGCCGTGCAGGTAGACGGCGGTGAGCAACGTCCACCAGCGGCCTTCCGCCCAGGCCACCGCTCCGGTCATACCGAGCAGGTCGAGGGCCCGGCCGGTGGGCGCGAAGAGATCGAACGGTCCTCGGGGTCGCAGGGCGCCGGCGGGGTCGGCCACCAGGCTGGCGATGTAGAGCGCGACGCAGGCGATGGTGACCGCCTGCGTCACGCCGTTGGCGCGGAAGAGACGCCGGAAGAGCGTGGTCAGGCCCCACAGGCCGGGACGCTTGCGCCCGCACACCATGCACTCGGAAGCATCGGCGCGGGTGAGCCGGCCGCAGGACGGGCAGACGATCGTACGAGTCGGTCGACCGAACATCATTTCCCCCCCTCGGAGGACAGCGCCTCGGCGTCGATCCGGTAACCTTCGTCAAGCCACACGCCGAGGTCCAGAAGACGGCAGGTCAGCGAGCAGAACGGCCGGTCGGGGTTTCCCAGCCAGGCGGTACGACGTCGGCAGCGCGGGCAGCGCACGCCTCGCCCGGGTGGCGTGGCCTCACCCTCACCCGCCGCGGCGGCGTTAGATTCGCTGAGCATGCCTTCAGGCGAGGCATCGTACTCATCCGCGACAAAGCCTGTCAACTCGCGTACTTCGCCCTGCTCGGCGCAACCTTTCCCATTGACACGCGGTGAAGGCGTCGCGTACAGTGAGGCCTCGACGAGACGTGGAAACGGACGAACAGCGGTTGCCTCCGATACGCTGCGCTGTCTGCGGGAGACCCTGAACTGATGAATCGAATGGGACACCCGCGCACATCGGGCGCGCTGGCCCTCGTCG
>JBOHPM010000800.1:0-1643 GCA_050731715.1 Candidatus Rokuibacteriota bacterium | reverse complement strand
AGAAGGTCCCGCTCCGCCGGTTGGGCCGCCCGGACGACATCGCCGATGCCTGCCTGTTCCTCGCCTCCGATGCCTCGGCCTACGTCACCGGCGACACCATTCGCGTCATGGGCGGCCGCGTCATCGGCTGACGCGGCCCGCGTGCTTGGACGAGGCTAACCGCGCGCCCGCGCAGCTGCCGGGCTGGGCAGGGCACGGGCCCGTTTCCGCTGCCAGAAGTAGATGGCCGCGAAGATCGCGATGCCGGCCGCCATCGGCAGCGGGAACGGGATGAACGTCAGCACCGTCGCCAGCGCGAACAGCGCGAACTCCACCACGGTCATCCTGACCACGAAGAACGCGGTGCTGAGGATCGAGAACAGCACCGTCCCCACCGTCGCCGAGGTGATGGCCCACACGTTCTGTGACAGCGTCCCCGTCATCAGAATGTGGGTGTAGGCAAAGAGCACCGGCATCAGATAGATGCTCTTGGCGAAGCGGAAGCAGCTCCACCCCGTCTTCATCGGATCGGCCTCGGCGATGGCCGCGGCGGCGAAGGGACCCAACGCCACCGGCGGCGTGATGTTGGCGTCCAGGGCCAGCCACAGGATGATCAGGTGCCCGGTCAGCAGGGGTAGACCGAGGTCCGCCAGGACGGGGACGGCCACCACGGCGACCATGAGGTACGTGGCGGTGATGGGCAGGGCCAGGCCGAGCACCAGCGTGGAGACGGCGAGCAGCAGCAACGTGAGGGGCAGGCTCCCGCCGGCCAGCTCCACCAGCACGTAGGAGAACCGGATGCCGATGCCGGTGAGGGCCAGGACGCCGATGAGGATACCGACGGTGCCGGTCAGCGCGGCCACGAACAGGCTGGCCTTGCCGCCCTCGACCAGTGCCTCCCAGATCCGCGCCGGCCCGAGTCGGCTCCCCGGGACCAGCCAGCTCAGCACGATCGCGGCCACGATGCCGAAGACCGCGGACGTCCCGGGCGCCCAGCCCCAGATCAGCGCCGTCATCAAGACGACGATGGGGATGAAGAAATACCAGCCGCGCTTCATGACCGCCCCGAACCGGGGCAGCTCATCGGCGCGGAGGCCGCGCAACCCCAGCTTGCGCGACTCGAAATAGACCATGACGGCCACGGACAGGTAGAACAGGAAGCCCGGGATCGCCGCGACCTTGATGATCTCGAGGTAGGAGATCCCCGTCATCTCCGCCATGATGAAGGCCCCGGCGCCCATCACCGGAGGCATGATCATGGCCCCCGTCGACGCCGCACCCTCCACGGCGGCGGCGATGTGGGGCGGGAAGCCCGTCCGCTTCATGAGCGGAATCGTCACCGTCCCCGTCGTGACCGTCTCGGCGATCGGGCTGCCGCTCACGGTGCCCATGAAGAGGCTGGAGATCACCGCGGCCTGGGCCGGGCCGCCCGCGATCCGGCCCAGCACGGCCAGGGACAGGTCCACGAAGAATCGGGCCACGCCGGCGACTTCCATGAAGGCGCCGAACACCACGAAGGGCAGGATGAAGCCGGCCACGACGTCGGCCATCACCCCGAAGATGCCATCGGAGGTCAGGTAGACGAACTCCACGATCCGCCGCAGCGTGAAGCCACGATGGCCGATGACGAAGGGCAGGTAGGCGCCGAACAGGGCGTAGGCCAT
>JBOHPM010000799.1:0-1646 GCA_050731715.1 Candidatus Rokuibacteriota bacterium | reverse complement strand
CACCGCCGCCACCTCCTGGGCCTGGTACATCACCTTCTCGACGGGGAGCACCATCTGGGTGTCCGACATCAAGGTCGGCATCCAGTGCAGGTTGTACTTGGCCAGGTCCTGGCCGGTGATGACGGCCAGGACGCCGGGCACGGCCAGGGCCTTGGCCGTGTCGATCCTGGTGATCCGGGCGTGGGCGAAGGGGCTGCGGACGATGTCGAGATAGAGCATGCCGGGGAGCTGGAGGTCGTCGACGTACGTGCCCTTGCCACGGATGAAGCGCGGGTCTTCCTTACGCTTGACCGAGTGCCCCATCCCCCCGACTTCGGCCGAGGTCTTCGGCGCCATCAGGAATCTCCTTCAGGGCACGGGCACCCGGGCTTCGCCACGCCCGTGCCCCGCCGGAATCTCACGTTCGCTAGCTCGATCACGCTACGCCTGCGCGATTCTGGCCGCCGCGTACTGGATGGCCTTGACGATGTTCACGTAGCCGGTGCAGCGGCAGAGGTTGCCGGAGATGGCCCGGCGGATCTCGTCCTCGGCGGGCCGGGGCCGCTCGCGCAAGAAGGCGTAGGAGGTCATCAGCATCCCGGGGGTGCAGTAGCCGCACTGCAGGCCGTGCTTCTCCACGAACCCTTCCTGGAGCGGGTGAAGCTTGCCGTTCTGCTCGAGGCCCTCCACGGTCATGATCTCGCGGCCGTTGGCCTGCACACCGAAGAGCGTGCACGACTTGACGGCCCGGCCATCGAGCAGCACGGCGCAAGCGCCGCAGTGGGTCGTGTCGCACCCGATGTGGGTGCCGGTGAGACGGAACACCTCCCGGATCAGGTGCACGAGCAGGAGCCTCGGCTCGACGTCGGCCTCGTGCTTCTCGCCGTTGATGACGACCTTCACCAGCATGCGCTCACCTCCTACTGCTCGTCTCGGACGGCGGGGAACCTTTCATTTGCTCGCCTCGCACGCGGGGGGCCCAGCCCCCGGCCGTGCTGCGGCTCGCCCTGCAGCCCCGCGACGTCCTGCGACTCGCACTACCGCCCCAGGCCGGCGCGCTCGGCAGCCTTCCGGAGCGCGCGGGCGGTCAGGACCCGGACCAGGTCGCGCTTGTACTCCACGGAGCCGCGCAGGTCGGCGCTGGGCTGGGACTGCTCTGCCGCGAGCCGGGCCGCCGCGGCGATGGACGCCTCGTCCAGCCGCTTGCCCCGGAGGACCTGCTCAGCCCTTTCGGCTTTGAGGGAGGTCAGGCCCACGCTGGTGAGGCCGATGCCCACCCGCTCGCAGGCGCCGCTGCCGTCCAGGGCGAGCTGGACGGCGACCGCCGCCGTGGCGAAGTCCCCCACCTTGCGCTCCAGCTTCAGATAGGCGCCGCCGCTCCGCGAGGGTGGCACGGGGACGCGGATCTCGGTGAGGAGCTCGTCGGCGCCCAGCGCGGTGGCGAAGGGCCCGGTGAAGAACGCGCTGATCGGGATCCGACGCTCACCACGTCGGCCCACCGCCGTCACCTCCGCCCCGTACGCCAGCATGGCGGCGGGATGGTCGTTGGCGGGATCGGCGTGGGCGAGATTGCCCCCGATGGTGGCGAGGTTACGGACCAGCGGATCGGCGATGACCGCGCAGGTGTCATGAAGCAGCGGATACCGGGTCCGGATGAGCTCGGATGC
>JBOHPM010000798.1:0-1655 GCA_050731715.1 Candidatus Rokuibacteriota bacterium | reverse complement strand
GAGCACGAGCGCTTTCGCAGGCTGCTCGGCCTCGACCAGCCGGTCTACGTCCAGTACTGGCGCTTCGCCAGCCGCGCGGTCCAGGGCGACTTCGGCAAGTCCTGGTACGGGGAGGCCCCGGCCTTCGGTCTGGTGATGGAGCGGATGCCCCCCACGATCTATCTCACCTTCTCCGGCCTCGTCGTGGCCTTGCTGATCTCGCTCCCCCTGGGCACCGTGGCCGCGCTGCGCCGTCACTCCCTCGTGGACAACCTGTGCACGATGCTGGCCGTGGGCGGTCAGGCCATGCCGATCTTCTGGCTGGGCATCATGCTGATCATCGTCTTCGCCGTCAACCTCCGGCTCCTGCCCGCCTCCGGCTACGGGACGTGGCAGCACTTCCTCATGCCCGCCTTCACGCTGGGGGCGTTCCTGGCCCCCATCACCATGCGCCTGGTGCGCTCGGGCCTCGTCGAGGTCATGAGCACGGAGTACATCAAGACGGCGCGGGCCAAGGGGATGGACGAGCGCATGGTGGTGGTCAAGCACGCCTTCCGCAACGCCTGCCTGCCGGTGATCACGGTGATCGGGCTCCAGTTCGGTCAGCTCCTGGGCGGGGCCGTCGTCACCGAGACCGTCTTCGCCTGGCCGGGCGTGGCCACGCTCACGGTCGAGTCGATCCGCAACCAGGACTTCCCCGTCGTCCAGTGCGCCGTCGTGCTCCTGGCCCTGATCATCGTCACCGTCAACTTCGTGGTCGACCTGATCGTCGCGCTGGTCGATCCCCGCATTCGGGTGGGCGCGTGAAAGCGACCGCCGCGAACCGCGGCGTGGCCCTGCCCGCCCCCGGCGGCGACGCCACGGCGGCGGCGTCCCGCGGACGCGTCCTCCTGCGCCGGGCCCGCCGGCTCAAGTGGGGCATCGGCGCGGCGGCCGTCCTGCTCCTCATCGTGGCCGGCGCGATCCTGGCGCCGGCGCTGGCCCCGCACGACCCCCTGTCGGTGGACATCCGGCGACGGCTCGTCCCGCCGGTCTGGATGGCGGGCGGATCACCGGCGAACCTCCTCGGCACCGACCAGGTCGGGCGCGACCTGCTCTCCCGCATCCTCTACGGTGGCCGCGTCTCGCTCGTGGTGGGTGTGCTGGCCGTCCTGATCTCCAGCACCATCGGCGTGCTGCTCGGGCTCGGCGGCGGCTACTTCCGCGGACGGGTCGACTGGGCCATCATGACGGTCGTGAACGTGATGCTGACGTTTCCCTTCGTGCTGCTCGCCCTCTCGGTGATCGCGGTGCTGGGACCGAGCCTGCCCAACATGATCGCCGTCCTCGGCGTGGCCGGGTGGCCGATCTACTGCCGGGTCGTCCGCGCCGAGACGCTGGCCGTGCGGGAGCGGGAGTTTGTCCTGGCCGGCCAGGCGCTCGGGATGAGCCACGGCCGCATCATGTTCCGGCAGATCCTGCCCAATCTCATGTCCCCGATCGTGGTCATCGCCACGCTCCAGGTCGCGCAGGTGATCATCCTCGAGTCGTTCCTGTCGTTCCTCGGGCTGGGCATCCAGCCGCCGACCCCGGCCTGGGGCAACATGCTCGGCGAGGGACGCCTGTACATGCTGAACTCCTGGTGGATCGCGACCTTCCCGGGCCTGGCCATCTTCGTGACGACCCTCGTCATCAAC
>JBOHPM010000797.1:0-1660 GCA_050731715.1 Candidatus Rokuibacteriota bacterium | reverse complement strand
CACGGTCCACCGAGGCCGGGTCGGGGACGCCGACGGTCACGTCCACGAGCATCCGCCCTCCCTTGTCGCGGATGTCCCGGAAGAACGGCAGGCTCGAGTGGCGGATGGCGTCCGACACTGCCCGGCACGCCGCCGTCGTGCCGTCCGCTCCGTGCACGTCCACGCCCATCCCGAACTCGAGCACCATCGGCTTCGCGGCCACGGGCCACCTCCTGGGAGCGTCTGGGGAATCGGAAAGGAGCCGCTGAGGGACTGTCAGTCGACGTACAGCTCGATCGTGTAGCCGTTGGGATCCTCGATGTAGACGGCCGACCGGCCGCGCCGGCCGGTGATGCGGACGCCCTCCCGCTTGAGACGCTCGCGCACCCGCTTCCAGCGCGCGGGCGTGAGGTGCAGCCCGAAATGGTCGAGGCCGCTGGCCTTGGGGTCGAAGGCCCGCCGGGTCTCCACGAAATTCAATAGATCACTGCTCCCCGGCGTTCGCAGAAAGATCATGCCGGCGTGCTCGAAGGCTTCCTCGAGCCCGAGCACCCGGGTGTAGAAGCGCTCGGTGCCGGGGAGATCGCGGGTCAACAGGGCGAGGTGGCGCAGCCCCATCGCATCGTCACGTCAGGGCAGCACGGCGCGCGTCGCGGTGAGGGCCTCGCGCGCCACGTCCAGGGCCGGGCGGCCCCAGGCCGCCGTGTTGGGCGCCTCGTAGCTCAGGTAACCGGTGTACCCCTTGGCGACGAGCAAACGGAACAGCTCCTTGAACGGCACGATCCCATATCCGGGCGGCAACCGGTTCAGCACCTTGCCGGGCTCGAGCCCGGTGGCCGGCACGTCGCTGTACTGCACGTAGAAGATCTCCTCGCCGGCCACGTCCTCGAGCGCGGACAGCCGGCCGCCGCTGCGCTGGAAATGGTAGGTGTCGAAGAGCAGGCCGCAGTGGGGGTGGCCGGCCCGGGCAATCAGCTCGCGAAGCCGCTCCAGCGTGTTGACCTGCTCGGCCTGGGAGTTGGCTTCGAGGGCCAGGCGCAGCCCGTGGGTCGCCGCGATGTCGCCGACCTCGCGGACGCTCGCGGCCGCGTCGGGCAGGGCGCCGGTGCCCCGGTCGACCGGGCTCATCACCGTCGCGCAGCCCAGGGCCACGGCGCGCTGACATTGCTCGACAAAGACCCGGAGCAGCCGCTGGCGGTCCTCGCCCCGGGTCCACATCCAGCCGAGCTCCACGCCCACGCAGGCCACGGGCAGGCCGCTGGCCCGCACCAGCTCGAGGACGATCTCGGGCGGGCGGTTGGCCTCGGTGGCCCGCGTGAAGTCCAGCCGGCGCAGCTCGACGGCGCTCCAGCCCGTCTCCCGCATGACGCGCAGGGTGTCGGCGAGCGGCGTGGTGTCCAGCGTCCAGGTATGCAGCGCGAGCTGAGTTGCCATCAATTGATCCTCTTGTCGCGACCCTGCCACTCCCTGTCGCGCAGGACGAACTTTTGCACTTTGCCGGTGGAGGTCTTGGGCAGCTCCCCGAACTCCACGGCGGCGGGGGCCTTGAAGTGGGCGATGTGCTGCTTGCAGAAGTCGATGAGATCCGCCGCGGTGGCCTGCTGCCCCGGCTTGAGCGTGACGAACGCCTTGGGCCGTTCTCCCCACGTGGGGTCGGGAATCGCCACCACCGCGCACTCCA
>JBOHPM010000796.1:0-1663 GCA_050731715.1 Candidatus Rokuibacteriota bacterium | reverse complement strand
CCGCACTTTCATCCGGCCCACGAGGGCCACCCCGTCGAGGTGGTGCGCCGGCTCCTGCCCGAGCTCCGCCGGCACCCGCTTTACGTGACGATCGACATCGACGTCCTCGACCCCTCGGAGGCGCCCGGCACGGGCTCGCCGGAGCCGTGCGGGCTGCGGGTGGCCGAGCTCATCGAGATCGTCCGGCTACTGGGGGCCTGCCGGATCGTGGGCGCGGACCTGGTAGAGGTCGCCCACGCCTGGGACCCCACCGGCCGGACGGGCATCGCGGCCTCGTGGGTGATCCGGGAGGCCATGCTCGGCTGGTGGACCGACCCGCCCTGACCATGTACAGCGCTCCCCGGCTCTACGAGATCGCCTTCGACATGAACCGCAAGGGTGAGGTGGACTTCCTCGTTCACTGCTTCAAGCGTTACGCCCGCGGGCCCGTGCGTCGGGTGCTGGACATCGCCTGCGGCACCGGTCCTCACCTCATCCGGCTGGCCGAGCGGGGCTACCGGATGGTCGGCCTGGACCTCTCGCCGAAGAACATCGAGTTCCTGGGCGAGCGGCTGGCGGCGAAGGGCCACCAGGCCGAGCTGACGGTGGCGGACATGACCGACTTCCGGCTCCGGCGCCCTGTCGACACAGCCCTCTGCATGCAGGACTCCCAGGGCCACCTGCTGACGAACGAGCAGCTCCTGGCTCACCTCCGGTGCGTGGCGCGGGCGCTCCGGCGGGGTGGTCTCTACATCTTCGACCGCTACATGGCTTCGTCCTGGACCGACCCGGCCCGGAGCTGGTCATGGTCGCGGCGGCGGGGCCGGCTCATCGTGCGTGCCTCCTTCTCGGCCCTCCATGACGTCGACCCTGTGAGCCAGGTGTTCAGGGAGCGCCTGCGCCTGGAGGCGGTCGAGAACGGCACCCGGCGGGTCTATCAGCAGACCCACATGAGCCGGATGGTCTTCCCCCAGGAGCTCCGGGCGCTGGTCGACCTGGCCGGCGGGTTCGAGTTCGTCCAGTGGTTTTTCGGCTTCAAGGCTCACCAGGTGCTCGAGCGGTCCAAGCATCCGTTGTTGATGGTCGTCGTCCTCCGCAAGCGCTGAGCGGCGGAAGGAGGGCGCAACCCCCCTCCGAGAGAAAGTACACTCGCGAGCATGCGCGAGGCAGTGCTCAGGCTGAAGCGCGGACGGGAGGCCCGCGCGCGGATCCATCCCTGGATCTTCAAGGGCGACGTTGCCGACGTGACTGCAGCCGAGCCGGGTGCGACCGTCACCGTCGTCGACGGGAGCGGACGCTTTCTGGGCCGGGGCATCTACAACCCGCGGCCTGCCCTCTGCTGCCGGATCATCACCTGGCAGGACGAGCCCCTCGATGCCGGGCTGCTCCGCCGCCGCATCGAGGCGGCCGTCGCGGCGCGGGGTGGCCCGCCGGCGCCCGTGCTGGGACGCCTGGTCTGGAGCGAGGCCGACGGGCTGCCCGGCTTCGTCGCCGACCGCTACGGCCCCGTCCTCGTGCTCCAGTGCTCGACCCTGGGACTCGCCCTGCGTCGCGCCGACCTGGCGCGCAGCCTGCGTGCCATCGTCGGGCCGCTGCCCGTCCTGTCGGCCGACGACGCGGCCCCGGCTCGCCTGGAGGGCTTCGAGCCTTCCCGGGGCTGGCTCGACGAACCCGGTCCGGCCGG
>JBOHPM010000795.1:0-1664 GCA_050731715.1 Candidatus Rokuibacteriota bacterium | reverse complement strand
AAGTTGAGGACGGGAGCGTTGGCGATCGACGTGCCCACGCCGTAGGCGTCGGCCACCGGATTGAGCCTCAGGATCTCGTACTCGTCGACGCCGCCCGAGGCGATGAGCTTGACGTGCTGGAAGCCGCGGAGGTCGAGCTCCCAGCGCACCTCCTCGAGGATCCGGTGGAAATCGCCCCGGCGGGACGACGGCGTGTCCAGGCGCACGGCGTAGAGGTCCTTGCCCAGCGCCTCGGCCACGCGGATGGCCTCGAACTTCTCGTCCTGCAGCGTGTCGATGAGGGCGACCCGCCGCGCCTTGGGGTCGATGATCTCGTGGAAGGCCCGCAGGGCCTCCACGGTGTCTCCGACCATGAGGACGAGGGAATGCGGGATCGTCCCCATGGGATCGGCATCGATCAGCTCGGCCGACTTGGTGACGGCGACCCCATCACACCCGCCGATGAAGGCATTGCGCTCGATCATGGGGGCCAGCGTCGGGTGCATCCGCCGGGCGCCGAAGGAGATCACCTGGCGCTCGCCCGCCGCCTTCTTGCAGCGCGCGGCCTTGGTGGCGATCCCCGAGGCCTGGCACAGCAGTCCAAGGAGCGCGGTCTCGTACTGCGCCCACTCCACGTACGTGCCCTCGATAACCATGACCGGCTGGTAGGGCTCGAACACCGTCCCCTCGTCCATGGCCCGTACGGTGACGGGCACGCCCTCGAGCAGCGCCGCCGCCTCCTGGATACCGGCAAGAATCCCCCACTGCCAGTCCTCGGGCAGGCTCTTGAGGTAGATCTCGGCCGCCACCCGCTTGCGGTCCTTGCGGCGGGTGAGGATCTCGACGGTCCGCGCGAAGTAGACATCCGACACTTCGCCGCTCTTGATCTCGGCGTCGGACGCGGTGTGGAACGGGCGCTTCGGGGGTGTCATCGGTGGGCCAACGTGCCGAAAATTTTGGCAGAATCGCCCTGCCAAGTCAATGAACGGGCACGGGCACCCGGGCCTGGCGTGATTGAACAGGTTAGAGCTTGAGCGACTTGAGGTAGGCGCGGAACTCGTCGGCCAGGTCCGGCCGGGCCAGGGCGAACTCCACCGTGGCCTTGAGGAAGCCCAGCTTGTCGCCGGTGTCGTAACGCTTGCCCTCGAACTCGACGGCGTACATCGGCCGCCGCTGCCGCAGCCGTCGGAGCCCGTCCGTGAGCTGGATCTCTCCGCGACGGTCGGGCGCGGTCTGGGCGAGGATCCCGAACAGATCGGGCGTCAGCACGTAGCGGCCGATGATGGCCAGGTCGGAGGGCGCCTCGTCCGCCCTTGGCTTCTCCACGAGATCGCTGATCTCGTACACCCGGGCGGCGGCGTTGGGGCTACGCACGGGCTGGCCTGCGATGACGCCGTACTGGGAGATGCGCTCGCGGGGAACTCGCTCCACGGCCAGCACCGGCGCGCCGTAGTGCTCGAAGACGTCCAGCAGTTGCCGCATGCACGGCACCGGCGCACCACCGATGATGTCGTCGCCCAGGAAGACGGCGAAGGGCTCGTCGCCGACCAGCGCCCGTGCGCACAGGATCGCGTGCCCGAGGCCGAGCGGCTCTTTCTGGCGCACGTAACAGAGCGCGGCCAGCTCCGAGATCGTCTTGATCTGGGCCAGCTCGTCGACCTTGCCCCGATCGTTCAGGTAGTACT
>JBOHPM010000794.1:0-1665 GCA_050731715.1 Candidatus Rokuibacteriota bacterium | reverse complement strand
GTCGATGGGCTTCAGAGTCTCGGTTTCCCTCCACCCTGCCATCCAAGTTACGGGGCTCTGGCTCTTACCCCGGCGGGACTGCCTCCCGCTGAACACGTCAGCTTTCTCTGGACGCACGGTTGATGACCAGCTCGAACTTCGTTGGTTGCTCGACGGGAAGGTCGGCCGGCTTTGCTCCCTTGAGGATCTTGTCGACCAGGCGCGCTGCCTGTTTACCCAGCTCGTGGGTATTGGCGGAATAGGATGCCAGACCGCCCCGCTCCACGAAGAATGGAGCGTGGAACATGGTCGCGATGACCCCCCGGGACGCGACCTCGAGCATGAACCCGGGAATGTTCAGAGACAGGAAGCGCAACGAAACGATCCCGTCGGCTTCAGCCTTCCGCAGCCCGGTGATCACTGCGCGCGCTTCCTCTTCGCTGCGCACCGGCTTCTCGACGAGCGTGAGACCGAGCTGCCGGGCGGCCTCACGGTGTACGGCCAGGAGCGCGACGGCGTCGCGATTCGTCGCGTCGTAGGGCAGCAGGATCCGCCGCAGACCGGGAACCAGCTCGCGGAAGATCTGCATCCGCTTGGGTGGGAGCTCGATGTCGAGATCGGCGATCCCCGTGATGTTGCCCCCCGGGCGGGCGAAACTCTGCACCAGCCCCAATCCGACCGGATCACCCGAGCCGATGAAGACGATCGGGATCTGATTCGTCGCCATCTGGGCCGCCTTCGCCGAGGTGCCGCTCTCCGACGTCACGATGATGTCCACCCCGAGCCGGACGAGGTCGCGGGCGGCCGTGGGAAGTTCGGCGGCCTTGCCTTCGGTGAAGCGCACGCCGATGCTAAAGTCCCTGTCCTCACGGTAGCCAAGCTCCTGCAGGCCGTCGCGTAGCCCGACGATGGCCGGCGTGGGGCCCCAGGATTCCGTGAGGGCCCCGATCTTGACCAGACGAGGCGGCTGAGCCAGGACATCGCGGGCGGCCAGGTCACCCGCCACGAGCATGATCCCGAACAGGAGTTGACGGCGCGAACGGTCCGTCACGGCGGGCGCGGGGCCGGTTCGGCCAGCAGCCTCTCGATGAGCGCACGTGCCGGCACGCCCGCCCACTCGCGTGGCCCGACGGCGAACGCCACCGCGCGCCCATCCCGACCGATGACGAACGTCGTGGGCAGGCCGATGACGCCATAGACATCGTTGACCTTGCCGCCCGGATCGAGCAACAGGGGGAAGCTGAGGCCCAGCTCCCTGGCATAGCGCCGGACCGCGTCCCTGTCCTCGCGGGCGTTGACCCCGATGACAGCGAGCCCCTGCGCGGCGAACTCCCGGTGGAGCCGGTCCAGCGCCGGCATCTCCGGGCGACACTCCGCACACCAGCTCGCCCAGAAGTTCACGACGATGACCTTCCCCCGCAGCTCCGTCAGCGAGAGCGGTTGGGCGTCGAGGGTGCGGCCGTTGAACGGGGGAGGCCGCGTTCCGGAGGGATAGGCAACGAGGTTCAGGGGCTCGAGCAGGGACGGCATCGTCGGCGGGTCCCCGCTCGCGGGACTCGCCATGGCGACCACGAGCAACCCGCCCGCCAGCCACCGGTCGACGAGCCGGGACCTCCGCTCGCCTCCCGGCGGGGCGGGGTGGCGCACCGTCATCGTCAGCGCTTTCCCATGATTTCCCGGATGTCC
>JBOHPM010000793.1:0-1669 GCA_050731715.1 Candidatus Rokuibacteriota bacterium | reverse complement strand
GGCCGACGCCCCGAACGGCGACGCCGTCATCAGCGAGCCCCAGGTCAAGCGGCTCTCGGCCATCGCCTCCGGCCAGAAATGGACGGACGAGGGCCTGCACGACCTGTTGGCGAGTTACAGGTACGCCTCGCGGAAGGACATCCGCGTGAAGGACTACGACGCCATCGTCGAGCGGATCAAGCACGGCCCGGCGAAGGGCTAGGCCCCCCCATGGCCCGCCCGCTCTACCCGCGCGTCACCCAGATCCTCTGCGACCTGGGCCTCGACCCCGACTTTTCGGGTGTGCCGGCCGGCGTCCTCGAGGCCGCACGCAAACGCGGGACTGCGGTCCACGAGGCCATGGAGGCCATGACCTACGGGTTCCTGGACAACGAGACGCCCGAGATCGCCCCCTACCTCTGCGCCGCCCGGAAGTTCTTGTCGGAAAGCGGCTACGTGCCCGAGGTCGCCGAGGTCCAGGTCGTCAACGACACGTGGCGCTACCGCGGCCATCTCGACAACCTCGGGATGCTGCAGACCCGCCGCGCCATCGTGGACTGGAAGACGGCCGACAGCCTCGAAATCGCCTACGCCTCCTACCAGCTCGCCGGCTACTTCGACGCCTGGAACACCATGCACCCGACCACGCCCGCCCAGGCCGCCGTCGCCGTGCAGCTCCGAAGCGACGGCACGTACCGAGTCTGGGAGATCGACTTGGCCGCCGCCATGCCCGTCTGGCGGGCCGCGGTCACGGTTCACTACGCCAGAAGGAGGAGCCCATGACCAGCCAAGACCTGGCACACGAAGGATCCGCCCTGGTGCTGACCGCGCAGGAGCTCGCCGTCGTCGACGACGACACCTTCACGCGCGCCGGCGAGACCCTGAAGACGATCAAGCTCTACCTCAAGCGGGTGGAGGAAGTGTTCGGCCCGATCGTCACCACCGCCCACACCGCGTGGAAGACGGCCCTGGAGCAGCGCAAGGGCGTTGAGCAGTACGCCGTCACCGCCGAGCGGACGATCAAAGACCGGATGGCCGCCTACGAGCAGGCCCAGGAGCGGCTACGCCGCGAGGCCGCAGAGGCCGCCCTGCGCGAACAGGAGCGGCTTGAGGCCGAGGAACGCGCCCGGGTCGCAGCCGAAACCGCCCGACTCCAGCGGGTCGAAGAGGACCGCCGGATCGCCGAGGCCGCCGCAGCCGAGCAGGCTGGCGACGGCGCCCGGGCCGCGGCACTCCTTGAGGCCCCGGTCGTCGTCCCGGCGGTCGCCCCACGGCCGGTGTTCGTGCCCCCGCCGCCGATGCCGAAGCCAGAAGTGGCCGGCATCAGCTTCAGGGACGATTGGGATTTCGAGGTTCTGAACGAGGCCCTGATTCCGCGCGAATACATGGCGGTTGACGCCGTCAAGATCCGGCGCGTCGTCAAGGCCATGCGCGGGTCTACCAACATCCCGGGTATCCGCGTGATCCCCAAGCGGATCGTCGCCGCGCGGTCGATGTGAAGGAGGGCCCAATGCTCGCCCACGAGAACGACTGTCGCCGGCTCGCGCTGAAATTCTTGGCCGACTACCGCCTCACGCCGGGAGAGCGCGTGGAAGAAGCGGAGCGGTTGGCGCAATCAATCCGGGTCATGATCGAGGCCGAGCTGGATTCACTCGGCGTCGAGAGGGTGAGGTAGGCCCATGGCTACCAA
>JBOHPM010000792.1:0-1670 GCA_050731715.1 Candidatus Rokuibacteriota bacterium | reverse complement strand
CAAGGCGTTTGCCAGCACCCACCCTCGCGCGCGCAACGCCTCCGTGGAGTTCGACGCCGCGTCCCTGGCCCCCACCTTTCGCCTGCGCTACGACCGTCCCGGACAGAGCCTGGCCCTGACGATCGCGGCCCGGCTCGGGTTGCCGGCAGAGCTGATCGCCCGCGCGGAGAGCCATCGCTCGCTCCATGCCACGCGGTTGAGTGAGCTCCTGCGCTGGCTGGACGAGTACACTCGCGGCGAGGCCGTTCGAGCGATCGCCATCGAGCGGCGCGAACAGGAGACGGCGGCCCGCCTGGCCACCGCCCGCGAGGCCGAGGCCACCGCCGAGCGCAAGGCGCAGGAGATCGTGGCCAGGGCGAAGGAGGAGGCGAGTCGGCTGCTGGGGGACATCCGCCGAGCCATCGGGGCCGAGTGGGATCGGCTCAAGCGCTCCGAGGGCTCGCGGCGAGACCTGGACGAGAGTCGCCGGCGCCTGCGCGAGACGACCCGGCGGGTCATGCCCGAGCCTGCGGCTCCCGCGGAGGCCGGGGCCGCCCTCACCCCCGGATCCATGGTCGCCGCGGATCATCTGGGCCTGACCGGGGAGCTGCTGGCGGTCGCTGGAGACATGGCGACTGTGCGGGCCGGCAACGTCACAGTCCGAGTCCCGCTGCAGGCGCTGCGCGCGGCCGCCGATCGGCCGACCGCGAGCGGCTCGCGCTCGACGATCCGGGTACCGGACAAGACCGGGGTGGCCTCGGAGCTCCACCTGCTCGGCCGCACCACCGACGAGGCGCGCGACCTGGTCGAGCAATACCTCGACGACGCCTTCATGGCTGGCCTGCCGGCCGTCCGCCTCGTGCACGGCAAGGGCACCGGGGCGCTCCGCAAGACGGTCCGGGACCTCCTGGCCGCCCACCCGCTCGTGGAGTCGTACCGGGACGGCGAGCCATCGGAGGGCGGCGCGGGAGCCACCGTGGCCGCCCTGAAGGTAACCTGATGGCCGGCTACCCCGCCGCCCTCCTCGACGAGATCCGGGCCAGCACCGATGTCGTCGACCTCGTCGGGCGGTTCGTGAACCTCCGCAAGGCCGGCACCAACTGGAAGGGGCTTTGTCCGTTCCACGCCGAGAAGACGCCCTCGTTCATGGTCAACGCCAAGAAGGGGATCTTCCACTGCTTCGGCTGCGGGGTCGGCGGCGACGCCTTCAACTTCCTCATGAGGATGGACCGCCTCACCTTCCCCGAGGCGGTGCGCGCCCTGGCCAAGACAGCCGGGGTGGCCCTGCCCGAGGATCGCGGCCCCCGACAGGATTCGGGACGGGAAGAGCTCTGCCGGGTCATGGAGCTCGCCGCGCAGTACTACGCCGATGCGCTCTGGCGGCCCGGCGGCGAGCGGGCGCAGCAGTACCTCGAGCGCCGGGGCATCGACGTCGAGGTCGCTCGGGGATTCAGGCTCGGGTACGCCCCCGAGGGCTGGGACAGCCTGCTGGGATTCCTGCGCGCCGAGCGCATTCCGGCCGAGGCGCTGGAGACGGCCGGGCTGGCCGTGCGCCGGGAGAGCGGCAGCGGCCACTACGACCGCTTCCGGGGCCGCCTGATCTTCGCCATCCGCGACGTCCAGGGACGGGTGGTGGCATTCGGTGGCCGGGCCTTCGGCGACGAGATGCCGAAGTACCTCAACTCGCCGGA
>JBOHPM010000791.1:0-1670 GCA_050731715.1 Candidatus Rokuibacteriota bacterium | reverse complement strand
GCGGGGACCGGTCCAGCGCAGCGCGTTCACGTCGGCGGCGATGGGCGCATCGGCGCGCAGCGTGGCCAGCTCACGGAACAGCAGCGCGCGCTCGCGCTGTTCCCCCAGCGTGGCGGCCAGCCGCGGGGCCCCGCGCACGGACACGTCCCACGCCGCGGCCTGCCGGGGAATGTGCTCGAGGTGCTCGTAGCGGGCCAGCACCGTCGCCGCGGACCTCGGCCCCCAGCCGGGCAGGCCGGGGTAGCCGTCCACGCTGTCGCCCACGAGGGCGAGCCAGTCGGGAATCGAGGCGGGTGGGACGCCGAACTTCTGCCGCACCGCCGCCTCGTTGCGCAGCTCGCGCGTGCGCCGATCGAGCTGGACGATCCGGTCACCGCGCACGCACTGGGCCAGGTCCTTGTCAGGGGTGCACACCACGACCTGCTCGACGCGCGCGTCGGCCGCGGCCATGGCCGCCGCCGCGGCCAGCGCATCGTCGGCCTCGAACTCGACCATGGGCCAGACGACCACGCCCAGGGCGCCCAGCGCCTCCTCCAGCGGCTGGAACTGGGCGTAGAGCAGCGGGTCCAGGCCCGCGCCCGTCTTGTAGCCGGGCCAGAGCGCGTTGCGGAACGATTCGATCACGTGATCGGTGGCCACCCCCAGATGCGAGGCGCCGCCTTCCAGCATCCCCAGCACCGAGGCCACCACGCCGCGCACCGCCTTCAGCTCGCCGGGCGTCGTGCGGTCGAAAGCGGCCGCCGGCGAGAGAAAGTAGCGGAACAGCTCGAACGTCCCGTCGACGAGGTGGACGAGCATGGCAAAATACTCCTGTGAAGACGTCCGGACGGCTGGCTGCGCTCAGCGCCGTCATCGCGATCGGCGCCGTCGCGGCCTACCTGCTCTTCCTGCGGGTCCCGGTCGTCCGGAACCACCCGGAGGGTTACGTGCTCGCCTTCGCGCTGGCGACGGCGTTCGCCGTGCTGGCCGTGATCCGGGCCCGGCGGTGGCCCGCCTGGCTGGCGCTCGGGTTCTCGAGCGTGCTGCTCGTCGGTGGCGCCTGGTTCAACTTCGTCGGCGCCCAGGTGCCGGACACGCCGACCGCGCTACGGGTGGGCGAGCGGCCGCCCGACTTCACCCTGCCCGATGCCAGCGGCCGACCGGTCTCACTCGCGGACTACCGCGGCCGCAAGCCGGTCCTCATCGTCTTCTACCGGGGCTACTGGTGACCATTCTGCATGGCCGAGCTCCAAGGGCTTGGAGCCAAGACCGCGGAGGCCGAGCAAGCCGGCGTGGAGATCCTCGCCATCTCGCCCGACCTCAATGCGCAGAGCCAGACCGTGGCCGAGGGGCTTCGCCTCAACTTCCGCTTCCTCGCCGACCGCGAGCTCACGGTGACGCGGCGCTGGGGCCTGGTGCATCCGGGGGCCGGACCCGACGGCCAGGACGTGCCCCGCCCGACGACGATCGTGCTGGACCGCGACGGCGTCGTGCGCTGGTTCTCCGTCAGTCGGAACTACCAGGTCCGACCCGACCCGAAGGACGTCCTGCGCGCTGTCCGCGCCCTTCCCTAGCCAGCACCTCCGCGGCGGCCTTCTCGACCGCCGTGCCCTTGAAGAACTCGGGATTCACCTCGCCCCAGAAGCGGACGGCATTGGCGAACATGAAGTCCCGAAAGTCGTCGTCGCTGA
>JBOHPM010000790.1:0-1677 GCA_050731715.1 Candidatus Rokuibacteriota bacterium | reverse complement strand
GCCCTGGCCGTCTCCTGGAAGTCCCTGGACGACACCACCTGGGAAGTCGTCCTGCGCAAGGGCGTGAAGTTCCACGACGGCACGCCCTTCACCGCCCGCGACGTCAAGGCCACGTTCGATCGCGTCCTCGACCCGACGAAGAAGCTCACGGCCCGGGGCAACCACGCCAAGATCAAGAGCGTCGAGGTCGTGGACGATCACACGGTGCGCTTCAAGACCGACGGCCCCTATCCCCTCTTCGTCGAGCGGATGACCGCCCTGGTGATGCAGTCCGAGAAGGTGATCAAGGAGAAGGGCCACGACTGGATGCAGGAGCATCCGATCGGCACCGGCCCCTACAAGCTCGTCAAGTGGGTGCGCAAGCAGGAGCACCTCCTGGTCCGCAACGACGACTACTGGGGCCCCAAGCCGGCCTTCAAGTACGCGCGCATCCGCGTCATCCCCGAGAAGGCGACGGAGATTGCCGAGCTGCTCTCGGGCGGCGTCGACATCATCAAGGCCGTCCCGCCTGACCAGATGGACGTGATCAACAAGTCGGGAATCGCCCGCACGTCCCCCGCGCCGATTCTCAGAACCTCGATGCTCCAGCTCGACCAGGCGGGGCGGAGCGGGGCCAACCCGTTCCAGGACCGGCGCGTGCGCCAGGCCGCCAACCTGGCCGTCGACGCCGACGCCGTCATCAAGCACGTGCTCAACGGTCTCGGCGACCGGGTGGCCACCGCCGTGAACCCGATGGCCTTCGGCTACGACCCGAGCCTGCAGCCCTACAAGCAGGACCTGGCCCGGGCCAAGAAGCTTCTGGCCGAGGCCGGTTACCCCAACGGCCTCGACTTCCGGTTCCGGACAACCATCGGGACCGTGGAGCCCGGCGTGGGCCAGACCAACGAGGCGATCATCGCCGACCTCGCCAGGGTGGGGTTACGGGCCCAGCAGAACTTCATGGGTGAGGCCGTCCCGTACAATAGCCAGGTCAAGGACGGCAAGGCCGGCCCCATGTTCAACTGGTCCTGGGGCTACTACTCGATCTTCGACGCCGATGCCATCCTGCACGACGTCTTCAAGTGCGGGGAGGTCTACAGCTACTACTGCAACAAGCAGCTCGACGATATGATCCACGCCGGACGCTCCACGATGGACCCGAAGAAGCGCGCCGAGATCTACGTCAAGGCCCAGAAGCTCCTCTTCGACGACGCCGCCTACATCTTCAAGTGGGGGTTGCGGGGAGTGTGGGGAGTCTCGAACCGGGTCGACTACGAGGGGCCGCGGGACGAGATCGACCGGCTCTACCGCGTCACGCCGCGAAAGAAATAGGGGCCGCGTCGCTGGCATGGCCGGCGGTGGCGCCCGCCCGGGCCCCGCCGCCGGCCGCGTTCCGCGACCGATCGCGCCGGGCCAAGTCCGATGAGCCACGTCGTATGAAACGCTACCTTGGACAGCAGCTCGTCCAGTTCGTCGTCGTCGTCATCGGCATCTCGATGCTGTCCTTCTCGATCCTGCACGTGGTCGGCGATCCGGTGGTGCTCTTCGTCCAGGAGGGCGCGCCCAAGGAGGAGCACGAGCGCTTTCGCAGGCTGCTCGGCCTCGACCAGCCGGTCTACGTCCAGTACTGGCGCTTCGCCAGCCGCGCGGTCCAGGGCGACTTCGGCAAGTCCTGGTACGGGGAGGCCCCGGCCTTCG
>JBOHPM010000789.1:0-1681 GCA_050731715.1 Candidatus Rokuibacteriota bacterium | reverse complement strand
GGGATCCCAGGTCGGCGTGTAGCCGCCGACGACGTACAGCCGGCCGCCCGCCGCCACCGCCCCGGCGTGATGCAGGCTGGCCGGCGGGGCCGCCCGCGCTCGCCACCGGTCGGCGGCCGTGTCGTACTCGAGGAGCGCGCCCCCGCCCCCGAAGCCGCCGACCACGTAGATCCGACCGTCCAGCACGGCGACGGCGACCTCGGTGCGCTCCTCCGGCATCGGTGCGCCCTGCGTCCAGCGTCCCGGGGGCGCGGCGAGCGGGCCGCCAGCCAGGATGAGGATGGCGACGACGGCCGAGCCGGCAAGCCCTCCAAGCCTCATGGGCCGCATGTTATCGTGGAATCTCAGTCTTTTGAGTTACCGGGTCCTGGCGGTTAGCCTGGGCAAAATCAGGCGTCACAATCAGGCGTATTGACAACACACTTGAGGGGCCGCACGATGGCGCCCCGCCCGGACCTTCCGGGACTCGAGGAGGACAACCATGAGAGCGATTCGCCTGGGCCTCGGCTCCCTCACCCTGCTCCTGCTCGTCGGCGGGCCCTTCGCCGGCGTGGCGTTGGCGCAGCGGCTGGTGGTGGCCGGATCGCCGCCGACCCACGAGGCGATGTTGCCCCACCAGGGGTCCATCTCCCAGAAGCTGCCCACCCGGGTGATGTACGAGTACCTGGTGGACGTGGAGCCGACCAGCTGGGACTACACCAGGCCGATGCTCGCCGAGCGCTGGCAGATGACGCCGGACGCCAAAACCTGGACGTTCTTCATCCGCAAGGGCGTCCCCTTCCACGACAACTGGGGCGACGTGAGCGCGGAAGACGTCAAGTTCTCCTTCGAGCTGTTGACGGGCAAGGACGCCATCGCCACCACCAGCCCCCAGTGGCGGAAGCTCATCGACCGGATCGAAGTGGTGGACCGTCACACCGTGCGGCTGCACCTCAAGCAGCCGGATCCCGACCTGTTGTTCGAGCTGTCGAGCGCGCGTGAGGTCCAGATCGTCTCCAAGAAGCAGCTCGAGACCCAGGGGGTGGACAAGGCCAGCCAGAAGCCGGCCGGTACCGGGCCCTATCGCTTCGCCGAGTGGCGCCGGGGCGAGCTGATGCGCTACACCGCGGTCGACAAGCACTGGCGTCTCGTGCCCCAGTTCAAGGAGCTCGTCTACCGCTTCGTCCCCGAGGACTCCACGCGCGTGGCCATGCTGCGCACGGGCGAGGCCGACATCATCGAGCTGCCGCGAAGCCTCAAGAAGGAGCTCGAGACGGCGGGGTTCGAGGCCCGCCGCGCGCTGTGGCCGGGCGTCGTCGTCTTCGGCATCCTCGGCGGCCAGTATATGAAAGACCGGCCCACCTTCAACCCCAAGGTGCCGTGGCTCGACAAGCGGGTCCGCGAGGCGATGAACCTGGCCGTCAACCGGCAGGCGCTCGCCGAGCACCTCTTCCTCGGCGAGGCGACGCTGGCCACCGTGCCGATCATCCCGTCGTGGGTGAAGGAGCTGAACAACCCCGCCTGGAAGCCCTACCCCTACAACCCCGAGCGGGCCAAGAAGCTCCTCGCCGAAGCCGGGTACCCCAACGGCTTCTCGGTGGAGTGGCGCGCCTATCCGCTACCCGGCGTGCCCGAGCTGCTGTCCGTGTCCGAGGCCCTGCAGATCGACCTCGCCAAGGTGGGGATCAAGCTGGACCTGAAG
>JBOHPM010000788.1:0-1681 GCA_050731715.1 Candidatus Rokuibacteriota bacterium | reverse complement strand
GTGGAGAGCGGAGCACATCTTCACCGGCTCCCCGAACTTCGCGACCCAGGGGAATACCGAGGTCATTCCCGTGCTCGCGCCGGGGGCCTCGACGCACGTGCAGTTCGCCTGGGCCCCGCCGGCTCCGGGGTCGAACTTTCTCGCGGACGATCACTTCTGCCTGGTGGCCCGGGTGGAGAACGAGGGCGATCCTGCCCAGGTCGGTCTCGGAGGCTGGTCGGTCATCACCGCCAGGAACAACATCGCGCTGCGCAACGTCCACGTGCAGCCGGCTCCGTCGACGATGGGATTCTGGGTGGTAGGTTCCGCCGACCCGGACAGTCTCATCATCCGGCCCCAGGATGCGGAGATCGAGCTCCTGATCCCGATCGAGGCCCTGCCCTGGCGTGATCGGCGATTCATCGAACGGCACGGCGTCCGGACCCCGTACGGGTGGCGGCGGACGGACGATCCCCTGCGCACGGTGAAGACCGCGCTCAAGGGCGACGACATCGGGGAGCGTACGGACGTGTTCGGCGCGACGACATTCGAGCTCCACGACGGGGTCGCTCGCATCCGGGCGACGGCCGAGCGGGGCCTGGTGCTCAAGTCGCTGCGCCTCCTCGACGGCGCTCGGCTGCCGGTCCGACTCAACGTCAAGGCCCGCACCGAGGCCGGACCCCGATTCGTGCACGTGGCCCAGTACTCCGGGGGCCAGCTGGTCGGCGGGGTCTCGCTCCAGTTCGGGCGGACCAGGTACGCGGCGGGCCGGGACGCTTGACACCGGACGCCGCCGGACCTACAGTGCCGCTCATCCCGCCCACCAGGAGTGACATGCAAGCGCGAGTCGTCGTGCACCACGCGGGGACCGGGGCGGCCAACAACCTCATTCGCAGCCTCCGGGCCGCGCGCCGGCCCGTGTATGTGGTCGGCTGCCACCACGATCCCTTCGTGCTCCGGAAATCGGCGGCCGACCGGAACTACCTGCTCCCCCGGCCCGACCACGACCGCTTCCTGGGCGCGCTGGCGGGCGTCATCCGCAGCGAGCGGGTCGACCTCTTCATCCCGAACAACGACGACGACGTGCGCCTGGCCTCGCGGCTCCGGGAGGCGCTGCCCTGTCGCCTCTTTCTCCCGGGCCACGACGTCGTGGAGCTGTGTCAGGACAAGTACCGGCTGACCACCTTCCTGGCCTCTCACGGCGTGTCGGTGCCGCTGACGTACGCGGTGACGGAGCGCGATCCCGTGGCCGAGGTCTTTCGCCGCCTGGCCCCGCGCTCACCGCTGTGGTGCCGCGTGCGGCGCGGGAGCGGGTCCGTGGGGGCGACGCCGGTGCGCACGGTGGAGCAGGCCCAGGCCTGGATCAGCTACTGGGAGGACATGCGGGGCGTGCCGCCGGGCTCCTTCACCCTCGCGGAGTATCTGCCCGGCCGCGACTTCGCCTGTCAGATGCTCTGGAAGTCGGGGAGGCCGGTGCTGACCAAGACCTGCGAGCGCCTGTCCTACTTCGGGGGGGCCGGCCGCCCGAGCGGGGTGTCATCGGTGGCGGCGCTGGCCAAGACGGTGTACGAGCCCTCCGTCCGCGAGACCTGCGTGGCCGCCATCCGGGCCCTGGGCTCCGACATCTCGGGCGCCTTCAGCCTCGACCTCAAGGAAGACGCGGCCGGGATTCCCCGTATCACAGAGATCAACGTGGGGCGAT
>JBOHPM010000787.1:0-1685 GCA_050731715.1 Candidatus Rokuibacteriota bacterium | reverse complement strand
TACCAGCTCTGCGTCAAGCACACGAACGGCACGGGCGGCGTCCTGGGGCGGAAGCTCGAGCTGGTCTTCCACGACGACGCGTCGGACCCCGCCGCGGCCGCCCGTGTCTACGAAGAACTCATCGCCCAGGACAAGGTCGACCTGGTACTCGGTCCGGCTTCCAGACCGCCTCGGGCTACGGGGGTTGTCAGGTGCTGACGGAGGCGGTCAAGCGTGCCGGCTCCGTGGACCGGGAGAAGATCAGGGACGCCATCCTGAAGCTGGAGTTCAATACGGTCCACGGCACCTTCAAGGTGGACCAGGATGGATTCCAGATCGCCCACAAGATGGTGACCTTCCAGTGGCAGGACGGCAAGAAGGTCATCGTCTGGCCCGAGGAGCTGGCGCCTGGGAAGGCAAGATTCCCGACGCCGCCGTGGAGTCAACGCCCATGAGCAACGCCCGGAAGGTCCTCGCCGTCGCCCTCCTCGTGGCGCTGGCGTGGGCGGTCGCGCCGGTCACCGAAGCCCAGCCGCCGATCCGGATCGGCATGTCGTTGTCCCAGACCGGCCGGTATGCGGTGCCCGGCCAGAACCACCTTCGGGCCCGCCAGCTCTGCGTGAAGCACACGAACGAAAAGGGCGGGGTCCTGGGGCGCCCGCTCAAGCTCGTCGTGGAAGACGATCAGTCCGAGCCCACCACGGCCGTCCGTCTCTACGAAAAGCTGATCACCCAGGACAAGGTGGACGCGATCCTCGGGCCTTACAGCTCGTCCATCGTCGAGGCCGTCGCCGACGTGAGCGAAAAGCACCGGATGCCGCTGGTGGCGCCCTCGGGGACCGTGACCTCCATCTACAAGCAGGGACGGCGGTTCGTCTTCATGGTGTCCTCCCCGGGCGAGGTGTACCTGGAGGGCGTCATCGACCTCGCGGCGAAGCGAGGGCTGAAGACGGTGGCCCTCCTCCACGAGGATACGCTCTTCCCGCAAGCCGTGGCCCAGGGGGCGCTCGAGCTGGCCAGGAAGCGCGGACTGTCGGTCGTGCTCGTCGAGGCCTATCCCAAAGGGACGAAGGACTTCTCGGCCATCCTCACCCGGGTCGGGGCGGCGAATCCCGATGTGCTGGCGGCGGGGACGGTCTTCGACGACTCGGTGGCCGTCACCCGACAGCTCAAGGAGCTGAACGTGAATCCGAAGATGTTCGCGGTGACGGTGGGCGTCGATTTTCCTCGCTTCTATCAGATCTTGGGCCGAAGCGCGGTGTTCGTCTACGGACCCACGCAATGGGAGGCCCAGCTGGTGACGCTCCGCGCGGGCGGCCTGATTCCAATCGCGCGGCGGTACCCCGGGGCACGAGAGTTCGTCGAGGCCCACCGGAAGGAGTTCCCCGGCACCGAGCTCTCCTATCACTCCGCCTCGGGGTACGGCGGGTGCCAGGTGCTCATGGAAGCGATCAGGCGCGCGGGCTCCCTCGACAGCGAGAAGGTCAGGGACGCCATTCTCAAGCTGGACCTGAACACGATCTTTGGCGCGTTCAAGGTGGACCCGGACGGTTTCCAGATCGCGCACAAGATGGTGACCTTCCAGTGGCAGGACGGCAAGAAAGTCATCGTCTGGCCCGAGGAGCTGGCGCCGGGCAAGCCGCGCTTCCCCACGCCGCCGTGGAGCCAGCGACAATGAGCAGCGCTGGCAGAGTCTGGGTCAGTGC
>JBOHPM010000786.1:0-1692 GCA_050731715.1 Candidatus Rokuibacteriota bacterium | reverse complement strand
CTTCTTCGCTCGAGCGGCGGGCGTCCTGCGCGCGCTGCCGCCGGGCGCCACGCGTGAGCGCGCGCTCGTCGTCGGCAGTGTGGCGGCGATCGCAGGCTTCCTCGTTGGCGGGCTCACCGAGCACAACTTCGGCGACTCCGAAGTCGTGCTGGTGGCCTACGCGGTGATGGCGCTGCCCTTCGTGGTCGAGCGCTCGCTCAGCCCAGCGCGCCCTTGACCGCGTCCAGGACTTCCCCGGCCATCGCCAGCGCCCGCGAAGCGTCCGCCTGCCCGAAGGCGTCGGCGGGGATCCCGCCGGGCAGCGAGTTGGGGTAGCGAGTTGCCACGTAGAACTGATCGAGAGCGGCGACACGCCCCTGGAGGCCGGCAAACACACCGTCGAGTCGAGCACACTCGACGATGAGGTCCGCGACGGAGTGACCGAGCACCTGCTCGGCGCCCCGCGCATAGAGAAAGGCCTTGAGCGCCTTCTCCGCGGCCTGCTGGGCGTTGAAACACGCCTGGGCGAAGAAGCGCTCACGGGAGGCGAGCGTGGCGAACGCCAGATCATTCTCGGCCTGAGCGAGCCAGCGCCGGCCTTCCCGGCCGGGCTCGGGTCTCATATGCTGGGATCAGCCCTCATAAACAGTCCGACTGTCCGCAAGGGCTTGGGCCAGGAAGCGACCGGCACGGACCTCCTCGAACTCCTCCGGCGTGTACACGAGCAGGTCCAGCCCGACCAACGGCTTCAGCGCGCCGTAAAACCGCCCGCAGCGCTCGGCGAATGGCTCGCGACTGTCGGCGATGAGAATGAGATCGAGGTCGCTCTGTCCTCGGACGTCCCCGCGCGCGGCCGAGCCGAAGACGATGGCGCGCTTGACGCCGAGGCCGGGCAAGACTGCTACGATTCGGGCCAGCTCGGCCTCGAGCCGGCGCCGGCGCCGGTCGCCCGCGTCCCAGTCCACCACCCGCGGTGTGTCGGATCTCTCGCCCAGCATTGCTCCAAGTATATGCTGGTATGTCCCAGCCCACCGCCGGTGTCACGAACTCGCGACATTGACACGCCTTCGTCGCCGTTCCTACACTCGGATCGGGATCTGACGATGAGCTCCGGGCCGGCGCTGGGGGCTTCGAGGAGGGCCACGGCTTTGCCGGGGCACTCCGAGCGCTGGGGGGTTTGGGGGGCCATTTCGGGGCCCCCCATCTAATACGCGAGCACCGGCTCCGTCCCCGCCCGGAGGCGAACGAAGTAGTCCCTGAACCGCTCATGGTCGGTCTGCGACACCATGTCGGAGACGATGAAGCAGGCGAGGTCGCGCTGTTTCCACATCCACACCGAGAAGCCGCTGTCGTGGAGCAGGGCCGGCCGCCAGCGATCGACCTTTTCGCGCCGGCGCTCGGGGGTGACCATGCCCGGCGCCGGCAGCACGATGTACGTCACCCGGTGGCCGTCGGCGTCGCGGTAGTGGACGGCCAGGCCCCGGCGCTGCTCGAGATAGATCGGCTCGGCCTCCAGCAGCGTGAGGCGGTCGTCGCCGGAGAAGACGCTGCTGAGCCCGATCCCCGTCTCCTGGGTGAGCCAGGGCAGCGCGGTGGGGATGACATCCGGCCGTCGCGCGCCCCACATGACCGCCCGCTCATGCTCGGAGACCACCGCCCGCGTCAGGCGCTCGACCGGATCGGCGGGCACGATGCGCGGCAGCAGGGGAAGGA
>JBOHPM010000785.1:0-1698 GCA_050731715.1 Candidatus Rokuibacteriota bacterium | reverse complement strand
ACGTCGTCGAAGCACACGAGCGGCATCGCGGGGTGAGCCTAGCACGGGTGCGCATCGCGGCGGAGTGCAGGCCGGGCGAGTGGTCATGTCGGTCCCCTTCCCCTGTGGGGTATGGCCAGCAGGGCATTTCACGCCAGGCCTGTGATACAAATGAGCCCGGCGTTCGTGCAGCGTCTCTCGCTCGGGAGGGTTCGATGGTACTTGAAACGGCGATATCTCGACGCACCGCGATGAAGGCGGTGGTCGCGGCGGCCGGCGCCGCCGTCCTGGCCCCCGACGCGGTGCTGGCGCAAGCGGCGAAGCCCGCGGAGCCGCCGACCGTGATCACCACGCCGCCGCGCGACTTCGGCCCGAACGCGCCGCCGAACGTCTATTTCGTCGATCCGGACGTCGTCACCGTGGATCCCGCGTTCAATGCGCTCCGCCAGGCCAACGCCCCGATCCAGCGCCTGTGGACGGGGGCGCTGTGGTCCGAGGGGCCGGCGTGGAACAGCCAGGGGCGCTATCTCGTCTGGAGCGACATCCCCAACAACCGGCAGTTGCGCTGGCTGGAGGACGACGGCCGGGTGAGCGTGTTCCGCATGCCGTCGAACAACAGCAACGGAAACACGTTCGACTTCCAGGGGCGGCAGCTCTCGTGCGAGCACCTGGCCCGGCGCGTGGTGCGCTACGAGAACGACGGCTCGGTCACCCTGATCGCCGACAGGTATAACGGCAGGCGGCTGAACTCGCCCAACGACGTCGTGCCGCATCCCGACGGGTCGTACTGGTTCACCGATCCGCCGTACGGTGGTCAGTTGTACGAGGGCGCGCCGGACGCGGCGGGCGGGCCGAGCAACCGTGCCGGCCGGCTCAAGCCACGGCTGGGTCAGCCGCTCGGCCAGGGCGAGTACCAGCGGGAGCTGCCGCACGGCGTCTATCGCGTCGATCCGAGCGGCCGCATGGACCTGGTGATCACCGAGCAGCAGGTGTCGAATCCCAACGGCCTCTGCTTCTCGCCCGACTACAAGAAGCTCTACGTGGCGAGCACGGGCCGCGGGCCGGGCGACACGGGCCCCGGCGGCAACCGCGACATCCACGTCTTCGACGTGGGCAGCGACAACAAGGTTTCCAACGGCAAGGTGTTCACGGACTGCATGGTGGACGGCATCAAGTGTGGGCCGGACGGCCTCCGGACGGACGTCGAGGGCAACCTGTGGTGCTCGAGCAATGCGGGCCGCGCCGTCGGCTATAGCGGTGTCAGCGTGTGGAATCCGGAAGGCAAGCTCATCGGCCGCATCCGGCTGCCGGAGGTGTGCGGCAACATCTGCTTCGGCGGGCCCAAGCGCAACCGGCTGTTCATGGCGGCCAGCCAGTCGCTGTACGCGGTCTACCTCTCGACGCAGGGCGCCGCGCCAGGGTAAAGGTACGAGGTGGAATTACGGGGCCGTGGTCGGGTCTGGGGTCTTCAACCCGATGCTCGGAACCGGGCCAGGGAAGGCCGTCGTTGGGTCGGAGGTCTTCAACCCGATACTGGGGACCGGGCCGGGGAAGGCCGTCGTCGGGTCCGGAGTCTTCAACCCGATGCTCGGGACCGGGCCAGGGAAGGCCGTGGTCGGGTCTGGGGTCTTCAACCCGATGCTCGGAACGGTCTTCGGGGGCGGCGGCCAAGCTTGCGCGAAGGCCGACGTAGCTCCGAGGACGAATAGGAGACCAACA
>JBOHPM010000784.1:0-1699 GCA_050731715.1 Candidatus Rokuibacteriota bacterium | reverse complement strand
AGCGCAAGACCATCGTGCTCAAGGGTGACGGTGGCCTGCTCATGAGCCTGGGCTCGCTCGCTACCTGGGCCGCCTGCGCCCCGGGGAACCTGCTCGTGCTGCTGCTGGAGAATCGCAGCTACGAGCTAACCGGCGGCCAGCCCCTGCCGCCGCGCGTGGACTTCGCCGGGCTCGCGCGCGCCGCGGGACTGGCCGGTGGGGGCGCCACCGCAGCGGGGAAGGTCGAGCGGATCGAGACCCTGGCCCGGTTCGAAGAAGCCCTGCCCCGCCTCCTCACGGAGCCGGGACCGCACTTCGTCGTCCTTCCCGCGACGACTCGCGAGCCCCTGCCCGCCGTCAACCACACCGATCACGCCGGGCGGATCCGCAAGCTGCGGGCCGGGCTCGGGATCACCTGAGTCGGTCTTCTCAATACCGGTTGGCGATCGGCAGCTCCTCGGCGGGAAACAGCGTGATGATCTGGGCCCCGCTCGGCGTCACGATGATCTCCTCCTCGATGCGGGCGGCGGAGGTGCCATCAGTGGCCGGGCAGTAGGTCTCCACCGCGAAGAGCATGCCGGCCTCGATCTCCATGGGATCGTCGAACGAGTTCAGGCGGCTGATGATGGGCCGCTCGTGCAGCCCCAGCCCGATGCCGTGACAGAAATTCAGGCCGAAGGCTCCCATCTCGCTCTCGAAACCGATCTCCTGGGCCTTGGGGAAGGCCCGGGCGATCTTCTCGGTGCTGATGCCGGGCTTGATGAGGGCGATGGCCTCGTCCATCCACTCCCGCGCCTTCTTGTACGCCACGATCTGGGCCCGGGTGGCCCGTCCCACGTTGAAGGTGCGGTAGTAGCAGGTCCGGTAGCCCACGAAGGACATGATGATGTCGAAGAAGGCCTGGTCCCCCGGGCGGATGAGCCGGTCGGTGAAGTTGTGGGGATGAGGGCTGCAGCGCTCGCCGGAGATGGAGTTGATGGCCTCCACGCAGTCGGCCCCCATCTCGTAGAGCCGCTTGGTGGCCAGGGCCACGATCTCGTTCTCGCGCACCCCGGGCTTGAGGGCCTCGAAGATGTCCTGGTAGACGCCGTCCACCATCGCCGCCGCCATGTTCAGCAGCGTCAGCTCGTCCTGGCTCTTGATCATGCGCGCCTCCAGCATCACCTGCTGGCCGTCGCGCACCTCGAGGCCCACTTCCTGGAGGGCAAACAAGAACGGTGGCTCCACGATGTCGACGCCCAGAGGCATGGCGCTCACGCCCTCGGCCTTGAGGATCTCCTTGATCTCCTGAGCCGCTTCCTTGAAGAGCCCCGCCTTGGGCGATACCGCCCCGCGCATGCCCACCATGCCGGCCAGCGACTGCTTCTGCGGAATCCACGGCGCGTAGAGCCGGTGATGGCGCGCCGCGGAGCCGAAGTCCCACACCCAGGGCTCGCCGGTGCCGCTGAGCAGGCACCAGCGCGTCATCTTGTCGCGCGCCCACTCGCCGATGACGGTGCTGGAGATGTAGCGGATGTTGTGCTGGTCGAAGACGAGCAGGGCGCCCAATCCCGAGCGGGCCAGAGCCTGGCGCACGCGGGCCAGACGGTACGTGTGCAGCCGCCGGAAGTCCACGCGCTCCTCGAAGTCCACCTGCATGTGCCCGGGGGCTTGCAGCGGCCGGTCCCAGCGATGGCGGGGGTCGACGCTGTCGGGCGTGACGGGCTTGGCTCCGGGCGAC
>JBOHPM010000783.1:0-1699 GCA_050731715.1 Candidatus Rokuibacteriota bacterium | reverse complement strand
GTCCGGGCCACGGCCACCCGCTGCTTCATGCCGCCCGAGAGCTCGTGGGGATACTTACCCTCGGAACCCGTGAGCCCGACCAGCTCGACGAAGCGCCGCACGCTGGCCTCACGCTCGGCCCGAGGCATGCCCTGGATCTCCAGGCCGTGCGCGATGTTCCGCGCGACCGTGCGCCAGGGCAGGATGGCGAACTCCTGGAACACCACCCCCCGGTCGCGGCCGGGACCAACCACCGGGCGGCCATCCAGCAGCACGGCGCCCCGGGTCGGCTGGATCAGTCCGGCCAGGATGTTGAGGAGGGTGGTCTTGCCGCAGCCACTGGGCCCGACCACGGTGAGGAGCTCGCCGGTCGCGACCTCGAGGTCGACCCCGTTCAGCGCGACGACGCGTTCGCGGGTGAACGGGTTCACATACTCGTGCCCGAGGCCGCGGACGACGATCTTCGCAGCCACGCCGGCCGGCGACCCGCGCCGCTCAGGGCACCGGCTTGAGGTCGGAGAAGAACTGCGGGTGGCTCTTCATCACCTTCTCGATGAACCGGGGCTCGACGCCCTGTTGCCAGGGCACCGCCTTGCGCAGCTTCTTCTGCTCGATCAGGATCCCGACGTTCTCCTCCCACGCGGCGATCGTGTGCGGCGTGATCCGGGCATCGTAGACCATGTGACGGATCGACTGCCTGGCCACCTCGTAGTCCAGGCCCGCCACCCAGCGCGTGGCGATCTTGGCGGCTTCGTCGAGGTGCTGGCGGGTGTACTGGGTGGCCTCGGCCATGGCGATCACGTAGCGCTCCACGAGGTCCGGCTTCTGCTCGATGATCTCGGTGCCAAAGGACATGTTGATGTAGTAGCCGATGTTCCCGCCCCCCCGCGACACCAGCACCGCGTCCGGGATGCGGGCCTCCACGAGAGAGCCGAACGGCTCCCAGCACGAGACGGCCTCGACGCCCCCGCCTTGCAAGGCCGAGACGAGGTTCCCCGGCGGCACGTTGAGCACGGAGATGTTGTCGCGGGCGATCCCCGCGTTCTTGGCGGCCACGCGGAGGTACTCGTCACCCGTGCCGCCCACCGGTGTGCCCACTTTGCGGCCCGCCAGGTCGGCCACCTTCGTGATGCCCGTCCCCTTGCGGGTCCAGATGCTGATCGGGGAGTCGGAGTGACGGGTCGTACGGTCGCCCATCAGCCCCACCACGCCCTTGGCGGCCATCCCCCGCTCGACGGCGACGGGGAAGTTGGAGTAGGCCGCACCGATGATCTGCACTTCGCCGGCCTGCAGGGCCTTGGACATCTCCTGCCCCGTGCTGAGCACCTTCAGCTTCATGTCGATGCCGTGCTTGAGGAAAATGCCCTTCTCCACCCCCACGAAGCTGGGGATGTGGTTCATGTTGCCGCCCACGGCGGCGGCCAAGGGCACCGGCGCCTGGGCCAGGGCCGGCCCGCTCATCGTCAGCAGCGCAGCGACGAGCGCCACAGCAAGTACGTGCATCATGTTCACCCTCCCACGGGTAGCCGTCTCGGGCGGACCGGCGTCACCGCCGGGCCGCGGCGAGTCCCACTCTTACCACAACCCGCCAGTGCCGCCGGTTCTTTCGTTCCGGCGGGCTTCCCCGGCCATAATGGACACCATGCGATCCATGGGAAGTCTGCGCGCCTGGAAGCGGACCATGGACGCCGTCGCTCATCGCGTGGGCCTGACCAGCATC
>JBOHPM010000782.1:0-1700 GCA_050731715.1 Candidatus Rokuibacteriota bacterium | reverse complement strand
AGGTCTCGGCCATGGGCACGTCGCGGGCCAGACTGTTCACCACGTACACGTTCAAGCCCACCGGCGGCGCGATGAGCCCGATCTCCACGACCGACAGCACCAGGATGCCGAACCAGATCGCCTTCTCAGTCGCGGTGAGGCCGTACAGGCTCAGGTCCATGACCACCGGAATGAGAATCGGGACGGTCAGGATGACCATGGACAGCTCGTCCATCACGCTGCACAGGAGTATGTAAAAGGCGAGAATCCCCACCACGATCGCCAGCGGCGGCAGATTCAGGGTAGCGACAGCCTGGGCGAGCTGTGCCGGCATCTGGGAAACCGCGAGCGCGGCGTTGAGCATGTCGGCCCCGAGGAAGATCAGGAAGACCATCCCGGTGGTCTCGGCCGTGCCCAGGAAGGCGCGTTGCAGCGCGGCCAGACCGAGCTCACGCTTGGCCGCCGCCGTGACGAAGGTACCCGCCGCGCCGACCGCGGCGCCTTCGGTGGGCGTGAACAGGCCGCCGTAGATGCCGCCGAACACCAGAACAAAGATCGCGGCGATCGGCCACACGTCCAAGGCCGCCGCCCGCCGCTCCCAGCGGGTCGCGCGGGGAAGCGCGGGCGCCTGTCCGGGCACGAGCCGCACGTACACGGCGATCGCGATGATGTAGCCGGCCGCGGCCACGAACCCGGGCAGGAACGCGGCGGCGAAGAGCTTGGCGATGTTCTGCTCGGTGAGGATCGCGTAGACGACCAGGGGCACCGAGGGCGGGATCAGGATGCCGAGCGTCCCGCTGGCGGCCAGCGTCGCCGTGGCCAGGCGGCCGGAGTACTGGTGCCGGCGCATTTCGGGCAGCGCTACCTGGCTGAGGGTGGCGGCGGTCGCCACCGAGGAGCCGCAGATGGTGCCGAAGGCGGCGCAGGCCAGCACCGCCGCCATTGCCATGCCGGCGCGCCGATGCCCGACGAGGGTGTTGGCGAACCGGAAGAGCGCGCGTGACAGGCCACCCTGGGTGGCGAACTGGCCCATGAGCAGAAACAGCGGGATCACCGACAGGTCGTACACGGACAGGCGGGCCCAGGCCGCACCCTTCAGGTGGTTCAGCACCACGGCGGGGCTTGCCAGCAGCGCATACCCCACGGCCCCCGGAATGAACATGGCGATGGCGATCGGCACGCGGAGCGCCATCAGCCCGAGCATCCCCGCAAACAGCGCCAGCCCGGTCTCGATCGCGCTCAGCCGCGGGCCACCTTCCAGGCGTCGACTGCGGTGGTGAGGCCGACCAAGGCGGCCAGGGCAAGGGAGGGTACGATTGCCGCGTAGCCGATCCAGATCGGAAAGCCGACGATCATCGACACTTCGCCCGCGGCCTTGACCGTCAGCATGCCGGCGGCCGTGCGCCAGGCCAGGAGGGCCATGACCGCGGCCAGGGCGAGCGCGGCGAACGCGTCGAGCGCGGCCTGCACCCGCCTCGGCGCCCGGACAGTGAAGAAGTCGACGATGATGTTGCCGCGCCGGAGCTGGCAGTAGGGTAGGAAGGCGGCGATCGCGGCGCCGCAGCCGACCTGCACCAGCTCGAAATCGCCCGGCACCGGCGTGCCAAGCACAGCGCGGCCGACGATGGAAGCGACCGCCATCCCGGTGATCAGGACCAAGACTGCCCCGCCCGCGAGCGCGAAGGCGCGGGCGAGGACGTCGAGGGCGCGCGTCACCGAGC
>JBOHPM010000781.1:0-1704 GCA_050731715.1 Candidatus Rokuibacteriota bacterium | reverse complement strand
ACCTCGTCAGCGAGGTAGCGAGCCAGCCGTTCACGCACATCAACTTCAAGCGGCTGCGTCATGGCCATCCCTCCGAAGCGGGAAGTTAGCCCACGGGAACTCCGCGAGTTGTTCAGGGCCGGCCGCTGCCTGGAGCGGGCCGCAGCCGGGGAGCTTACCACAGAAGTGATCGCCGATAGACATCCGAGCTCCCCTCAAGCTCATGTCCCAGTGTGCACCCGGAGCCAGATGGTTGTCTATCTCGACAAAACCGGGGATGAGGTTGCCGCGGTACATAGGTACCTCAAGACTGATGGCACCTTAGGGGCCAGCGGCCTCCCAGACCCGAAGCGGATCCTGGTTGACGGCGTTCTGCACGTCGCGTGGTGGGGAACTCCGCTGGGCGACCGATAGCTACTAAGGAGATCAGCCCGTGCGGCGGCACCTGCTGAGGCGGGCAGTGGCGCTCGTCGCCACCCTCTTCGTCGTGTCCGTCCTCGTCTTCCTCGTGATCCGCGTGCTGCCGGGGGATCCCGCCCAGCTGATCATGGGGACCGAGGGGAGCCCCGAGGCCGTGGCCCGTCTCCGCGATGCGCTCGGGCTGAACCGTTCCCTGGCCGTGCAGTACGTCGAGTGGCTGGGGAGGGCACTGCGCGGCGACCTGGGGGTCTCCATCCAGTACGACGTCCCCGTGGGCCGCCTCATCGTGAGCCGTCTGCCTGTCACGCTGCCGCTGACGGCCATGGCGGCAGCTTTCATGATGGTGGTGGCCATCCCGTTGGGGCTGTATGCGGCCGCCCGCCACCGCCGCGCCGGCGACTACCTGACCATGGTCCTGTCCCAGCTCGGCATCGCGGTACCGGCGTTCTGGTCGGGGTTGCTGCTCATCCTGCTTTTCTCGGTACACCTGGGCTGGCTGCAGTCGGGCGGCTTCGCGGGCTGGCAAGCGGGGCTCGGGGCCGGCCTGCGCTCGCTGCTGCTGCCGGCCGTCGCGCTCGGCCTCTTTCAGGCGGCCGTGCTCGTCCGGGCGACCCGCTCGGCCGTCCTCGACGTGCTCCGCGAAGAGTACGTGCGCACGGCGCGGGCCAAAGGGGTGGCCGAGGTCACCGTCCTCGGCAAGCACGCGCTGCGCAACGCGCTCATCCCCGTTGTCACGGTGGCCGGCACCCAGCTCGGGCACCTTTTGGCCGGCTCCATCGTGCTGGAAAGCGTGTTTGCCCTGCCCGGCCTGGGGCGGCTGGCCCTCGGCGCCATCGCCGCCCGTGACCTGCCCCTGGTGCAGGGCGTCACGCTGTTCGTGGCGTCCGCCATCGTCCTCCTCAACTTTCTGGTGGACCTGGCCTACGTGGCGCTGGATCCACGCATCCGGAACGAGTAGGGTGGCCATGCGCCAGCGCTCGATCAGGCACGTAACCTTCACGGCGGGGCTCGCCATCACCGCGCTGCTCCTGGCCACCGCCGCGCTCAGCGCGCTGTGGACGCCGGCCGATCCGCTGGCCATGGCCATCGGTGGACGCCTCCAGGGCCCCACCCCCGCCCATCCCTTCGGCACCGACCACTATGGCCGGGACGTCCTCTCCCGGGTGATGGTCGGCGCCGTGGGCTCGATCGCGGTGGGCGTCATCGCCGTGGGTATCGGGGCCGGGCTCGGCGTGCTGATCGGCACCCTGAGCGGCTGGGTCGGCGGCTGGCCGGACGAGGGGTTCATGCGGCTCGTCGATGCGG
>JBOHPM010000780.1:0-1705 GCA_050731715.1 Candidatus Rokuibacteriota bacterium | reverse complement strand
GGCTGGCGGTCGGGGAAGGCGCCGTCTGGGTCGCGGCGAACGGGAGCGACGAGGTGTGGACGATCGACCTGCGCGCGGACGAGGTCCGGGGGCCGCCCATCAAGGTCGGGAAAGAGCCCCTCGACATTGTCGTTGGCCCGGGCAGCGTGTGGGTCACGAACATGGGGAGCGGGACGGTCTCCCGGATCGACCCGCGCACCCGGCAGGTCGTGGCGACGATTCCCGTCGGGGCGGAGCCCATCGGGCTCGCCCTGGGCGCCAGCGGTGTCTGGGTCGCGGGCTTCCGGGACAGCCTGCTCTGGCGCATCGATCCCCGCACCAACCGGATCATCGGCTCCCCGGTCTCGGTGGGGCAGGGGCCGAGCGCGGTGATCGCCAACCCCTCGGGCGTCTGGGTCGCCAGCCAGTCGGCCACGCTCTCCCGGGTCGACGAGGCGCGGAACGCGGTGGTGACCTTCGCCATCGGCCAGAGCGCCAGCGGGGTCGTCGCCGTGGGCCAGCAGATCTGGGTCTCGGACTATATAGGAGGGACTGTCTGGCGCGTGGACGCAGCGAGCAACAGCATCGTCGGCCCAGCCATCCCGGTAGGGAAAGGCCCTGTGCGTCTGGCCGTAGGCAGCAACGGCGTCTGGGTCTCGAACGTGGGGAGCGGGACCGTCTCCCGGGTCTCCGGGGGCGCTAACTAGGCCGCGTCGACAGCGCTCCCTCGATCTCGTCCAGGTGCTCGCGCCGGTGCTCGGCGCGCAGCAGATTCACCGGGTTACCCGCCTCGGCATTCCGTGACAGGAACACCTCTCCCAGCGCGGCCGCCCTGGCGTCGACAGCCTCGGCAATGCTCACCGCCAGCTCGGCCGCACGGCGGGCGGGAAGCGCCAGGAGCAGGGGTTTGGCCGCGTCGTTGATCCAGTCGACGTCGGCGGGGTTGAAGGCCTGGGGCATGGCCGCGGCGCCGTCCTTCTGCCAGCGCTCGAGGAGCACCAGGATGCGCTGATCCCAGAAGGCGAGATGCCCGAGGACGCTGGCCACCGTCCAGCCGGCCGGCAGCGGGCACGCCAACTCCTGGTCGGTCAAGCGGGCGACCAGGGAGCGAAGCCGCCGGCGCTCGGCGTCGTTCTGGTCCACGAATGAGCGGTTCACCTTGATCCCCGTCCCTTGAAACCCCGCTGCGCGTCAGGCGTGAAACCGTGCCGGATCGAACACGTTCGTCTCCCACTCTAACCTGATGGACGCCCTATTGCCACAAGACCGCGTCTGGCGAGCTGGTGGAGCTGCCCACCGCGTGGTACAAGGACGACCGGGTCTATTTCGGCTTCAGCGCGGTGCCCACGGCATCTGGAGCCAGGAGGACGTGTTCGAGACCGCCCCCCACAGATGGCCGATCGAGATCGCCGAGCACTACCTGAGCCAGCGGTAGCCTAGCGCCGATGAAGCTCGAGGGGCGCGTGGCGCTCGTGACCGGGGCCGGCCGCGGTTTCGGCCGGGCCATCGCGCTGGCCCTGGCTCACGCCGGAGCCGACGTGGCGATCAACTACCGGGCGAGCGCGACCGCCGCCGCCGAGGTCGTAGGCGAGATCGAGGGGCTGGGACGGCGCGCGCTAGGTGTCCAGGCCGACGTGTCCCGCGAAGACGAGGTGCAGGCGCTCATGCAGGCGGTGCAGCGCCAGCTCGGCCGACTCGACGTCCTCGTCAACAATGCCGGCATCAT
>JBOHPM010000779.1:0-1707 GCA_050731715.1 Candidatus Rokuibacteriota bacterium | reverse complement strand
GTGATCGGCGCCCAGCTGGCCACGCTGGCCGTGTGGGGCGGCCGCGGCCGGGGCTTCCGGGACATGATCATCCTCGACAACTACGCCCTGTTCTTCCACCTCGTGATCACCTACGCGGCGGCCCTGGCCGTGCTGATGTCGGTAGACTACCTGCGCCGGGCCGGCGTCGACTCGGGGGAGTACTACGCGCTGCTGCTCTTCGCGACGTCGGGCATGCTGCTGCTGGCCTCGGCCAACGATCTCATCGTCGTCTTTCTGGCCCTCGAGCTCATGTCGCTCTCACTCTACGTGCTGGCCGGCCTCTTCAAGCAGCGGCGGGACGCCGGCGAAGCCTCGATGAAGTACTTCCTGCTGGGCGTCTTCGCGTCAGCGTTCCTGCTCTACGGGATCGCGCTGCTGTACGGCGCCGCCGGCTCCACGAACTTCGACCGCGTGGCCGCGGCCCCCCGCACGCCCCTCGTCCTGATCGGCCTCGGCCTGCTCCTGGTCGGCTTCGGCTTCAAGATCTCGTCCGTGCCCTTCCACATGTGGGCGCCCGACGTCTACCAGGGGGCCCCAACCAGCGTAACCGCCTTCATCGCCACCGGCTCCAAAGCCGCGGTGTTCGCGGCGCTCATTCGCCTGGTCGTGGCCGGGCTGCGCACGGTACAGGCCGACGCGACCCCCGTGCTGTGGGCCCTGGCCGCCCTCACCATGACGGTGGGCAACGTGGTGGCCATTGCCCAGTCCAACCTCAAGCGCATGCTGGCCTACTCGTCGATCGCCCACGTCGGCTACATGTTGCTGGGGGTGGTGGCCGCCGGCCCGGCTGGGGCCAGCGCCGTCCTCTTCTACTTGCTGGCCTACACCTTCACCACGGCCGGCACCTTCGGGGTGATCGCGCTCTGTCAGCGGGCCGGTGAGGAGGCGGTCGAGGTCCGGGACTACGCGGGGCTCGGGCGGCGGCACCCGCTGCTGGCGCTGGCCCTGAGCCTGTTCTTGCTCTCGCTCGTCGGCATTCCGCCGCTGGCCGGGTTCGTGGGGAAAGTCTACCTGTTCGGCGCGGCCGTGCGCGCTGGGTTCATCTGGCTCGCCGTGATCGCGGTGCTCAACTCGGCGCTCGCCGCCTACTACTACCTGCGCGTGATCGTCTATATGTACATGCGCGATCCCGAGGGCGCCACCGCCTCGCCCGTGCCGTCGTTCGCCGGTGCGCTGGGACTGGCCATCGCCCTGGTCGGCATCGTCCTCCTCGGCGTGGTCCCAGCCCCATTCGCCGACCTGGCCGCGGCCGCGGTCGCCCCGTTAATGCGCTAGCGGTCTGGCGATGGCCCGGCACCCCCGGCCGCCGCTCGCGGGTCACCGCGGCTGGCTCTTCGACCTCGATGGCACCGTGTATCGTGGCGACGCTCTCATCCCCGGCGCGGCCGAGACGATCCGGGCGCTGCGCGAAGCCGGACGGCGCGTGGCGTTCCTGTCCAACAAGCCGTTGCAGACCCGCGACGAGTACGCCCGCAAGCTGACGACGCTGGGGATCCCCACCCGGCCCGAGGACGTGATCACGGCCTCTCTGGTGCTGGCCCGCCACCTGCACACCCTCGATCCGGGGGCGCCGCTCTTCGTGATCGGCGAACCGCCGCTGCGGGCCGAGCTGGCCGCCCACGGCTTCGCCGTGCGCAATGATCACCACGTGCGGTGGGTGGTGATCGCCTTCGACCGCGGGTTCGA
>JBOHPM010000778.1:0-1711 GCA_050731715.1 Candidatus Rokuibacteriota bacterium | reverse complement strand
ACGAAGGCGAGACTCAGACCGATGACGATCGTTGCGATGAGCGGCGTATCGTGGGCTATACCTCACCTCCCGGCAGTCTGGCTCGGACCGAACGGCCCCCGCGAGGGCGGGGCCCGTTAGTCGTCGTCAGAGGCTGGTGGCGAGCCTGGCGATTCCGAGACGTGGACGATACCGGGGAACAGGGCTCGGACGGCGGGCGCCAGGGGCGACGCCGCGCTCTGCCGAGCGACATGACGGGTGACGGCGTGCCCCTGGGCCCGGGATGGCCGCGCCACGACGGCGACGACGCTGGCCGCGTGGGGCGCTCGGTCGGCCTCGATCGAGGTGCTGGGGTCGAGGCGAAAGGCGCCCGGGGCGTGTGGGGTTGCCATGTCCACGAGGACACGGACGACGAGCAGGAGAATCCCGAGTTTCAGCAGGGCCACTTAGAATCGGCATGATACCAGCTTCCTTGCCGCAGCCGCCCGGGATCCTGGGACTTCGAGAGAGGGAGAGTGAGATGGCCAGGAGAGCTCGACTCACCGTGAACAGGCGCCGGCCGGCCGGCGAGAAGCCGGCTCGGGACCGACGCCACACGCCCCCCGCTACGCCGGGGCTCGACGCGACGAGGGCCGCGAGCCCGCCGGAGTTCGCGACGCTCCAGCAGATCGTGCTCGCGGCGCGGCGGAACCTGTCAGCCGACCTGTGGGACCACCTGAGCGGCGGGTCGGACTCGGAGACGACACTGCTGCGCAACCGCCAGGCCCTCGACGCGCTCGCGCTCCGCCAGCGCGTGCTGGTCGACGTGTCGGCCATCGATACGACCACCACGCTGCTCGGCCAGCGACTGGCGACTCCCCTGTTTCTCGCGCCCGTGGGCGCATTCCTGGGCCTCGCCCACCCCGACGGCGCCAAGACCGTGGCCCGGGCCGCCGTGGCGCGCGGGACGACGGCGTTCGTCAGCACCGCCGCCAAGCCGGGCCTGGAGGAGACCGCGGCGGCGGTGGCCGAGCCGCTCATCTTCCAGCTCTACGTGCGGGGCGATCGCGGCTGGGTGGGCGACATCCTGGACCGCGCGCGAGCGGCCGGCTACCGTGCCCTGTGCGTGACCGTGGACCGCAATTACTATGGCCGACGAGACCGCGACCTGGTGAGCCGCATCGCCGTGCGCGAGGGCTTCGGCGATCCGCGTTACCAGGCGATGCTCGACTGGGACGAAGTCGCCTGGATGAAGGCGCGCATGGGCGTACCGCTGATCCTCAAGGGCATCGCCACGGCCGAGGATGCCCGGCTGGCGGTGGAGCATGGCGCCGAGGTCGTCTACGTGTCCAACCACGGCGGGCGGCAGCTCGACCACGGCCAGGGCAGCGCGGAGGTGCTGCCCGAGGTCGTGGCGGCCGTCGCCGGGCGGGCCGAGGTCCTGGCCGACGGCGGCGTGCAGCGGGGCACCGACGTCGTGAAGATGATCGCCCTGGGAGCCCGCGCGGTCGGGCTCGGCAAGCTCCTGGGCTGGGCGCTGGCCGCCGGGGGCGAGGCCGGGCTCGTGCGGATGCTCGAGCTGATGGAGACGGAAATCCGCACGGCCATGGGGCTGATGGGGGTGACGTCGCTCCGTGAACTGGGCCCGGCATGGGTGCGTCCGGCGCTGCCCCTGGCCACGGCGGGCGCGACGAGCGCGTTTCCCTACTTCGAAGAGCGGCGCCGGGTCGAGGACGAGCGACGCGAATCGGGC
>JBOHPM010000777.1:0-1711 GCA_050731715.1 Candidatus Rokuibacteriota bacterium | reverse complement strand
GCGGCGGTCAGCTTGCGATAGTCGAGGAGGCTCGGGTTCATCAGCCGGCCGCTGGCGTCGTACATCAGGGCCTCGGTGAGCGCCATCCCCAGGCTCTGCACGGCGCCGCCCTGCATCTGCCCTTCCACGCCAATGGGGTTGATCGCCTTGCCCACGTCCTGGACGACCACGAACCCATGAACCGTGACCTGTCCGGTGTCGGGATCGACCTCGATCCGCGCGAGCTGAGCCGCGAAGCCCGGGGCCTGCTGGGAGAACGCCGGCCGGCTCACGCCGAGGACCGGCGGCACCTTGGACATGTAGAGGTTGCCCTTCTTGCCGATTGAGGCGAGCGTGATGCCACGGTCCGGCATGCCCCGCACGCTCACGCGACTGTCGATGAGCTCGAGGTCCTGAACGGCGGCCTCCAGCTCGCTGGCGGCGATCTCCAGCGTCTGGCGGCGGGCATCCTCGGCCGCCTGCAACACCGCCGTGCCAACCGTGTAGACCGTCTTGCTGCCGGCGCTCAGCCCGGTGACCGGCGCCACATCCGTATCGCCGGTCGTGATGCGGACCTTCTCGATGTCGACGCCGTACGCCGAGGCGGCGATCTGGGCCAGCGCGATGTTGGTGCCGGCAATGTCCACCTGACCGGTGAGGACGTTGACGGTGCCGTCGGGGTTGAGGCGCACGGTGGCGCTGGTCGGCTGGAGCCCGCCGAGCCACCCGCCGAGGGCCAGCCCCGTCCCGCGCAGGCCATGGCCATTGCCGCCGCTGGCCTTCCACTCGGCGCGGGTCTTCCAGATCGGATGCTCGGCGATGCGGTCCAGCACCTCCCGACCACCGTTGCTCTGCCAGGGCTGGCCGTTGGCCATCGGGTCACCCTCGACGATCAGGTGACGCCGGCGGAACTCGACCGGATCGAGCCCGAGCGTGCGGGCGATCTGCTCCATGTGCGAATCGATGGCGAAGATCGTCTGGGGCGCGACCGGTGCCCGATACGCCGCGATGCTCGGCTTGTGGGTGAGCACCTCGGCACCGCGCACCTCGAAGGCCGGCCACTTGTAGAGGCTGGCCAGGAAGACCGCGCTCACCGCCAGCACGGCGCCGGAAAACGCTCCGGCTTCGATCACCGTCTCGGCCTCGAGCGCCATCAGCGTGCCGTCTCGCTTCACACCGGTCTTGAGCCGGATGATCACCTGGGGCGCCGGGTTCCCGGCCTCCAGCTCCTCGCGCCGGGTCATCACGTAGCGCACTGGCCGCCCCGTCGCCCGGGCCAGCAGCGCGGTGATCGGCTCGCACAGGGCGCGGATCTTGCCGCCGAACCCGCCCCCGCACTCCATGGGGATCACGCGGATCTGGTTTTCGGACATCTCCAGCACATCGGCGACCTCGGAGCGGGTGTTGAACGAGCCCTGGGTGCTGGCCCACAGCGTGAGGAACCCGGTGCGATCCCATTCGGCCAGCACAGCGTGGGGCTCGAGGTAGCCCTGGTGCACCATCGGCACCCGATAGGTCTTCTCGAGCACCAGGTCGGACTCCGCGAAGCCCTTGGCGAGGTCGCCCCGGTGCAGCCGCGACTGCTGGGACACGTTGGCGGCCTTGGGCGGCGGCGCGTCGGCCTTGGCCACCGCGACAGCCCCGTGGGCCATGGCCTCGCTGGTGTCGGCCTCGGTGCCGGCGTCGGCGACACCAGGCGCGCCGACCTGCATGGCTTTCAGCGGGTCCACCG
>JBOHPM010000776.1:0-1714 GCA_050731715.1 Candidatus Rokuibacteriota bacterium | reverse complement strand
GCGGGCGTCCTCGGGAATCGAGGCCAGCGCTCCGAGGGCCTCCTCGGGATGTCCGGTTCTGACGTAGAGGTCAGCGAGCACGCAGAGACAGAACACCCGTCGCCAGGGGGCTCCGCCCGCCCAGGCCGACACGTATCGACGATGCAGCTCGGCCAGCGTCGCCACGTCGGGGGGCTGGTCGGCTCGCACGTGAGACAGCAGGAGGGCCGCATCGATCCAGGAGGTGATTCCGTGCTCGGTGGCCAGGGCGACCTGACGCTCGGCGGTCGCCGCGGCCGCCGCTCGGTCTCCGCGCTGGTAGTGAACCCAGCCCGCGAACCAGAGAGCGATGACCGTCGTGGGGGGATGCTTCAGCTCCTCCACGAGACGGAGCACGTCCTGCAGGACGGCGAACGAGCGGTCCGGATAGCCGAGGAGCCAGCGATTCAGCGCCAGGTGATAGCGGCAGCACGCCCCGGGATCGTGATTACCGTACACGAAAGCCTGCGCGGCGTGCCGCTCGCGCTCGTACAGGGCGAGGCCCCGCTCCGCGTGCCGGAGGGCCGCGGTCGCCTCACCCATGGCCGAAAGCGTGGGCCACAAAGCGTGGTGGGCCTCCAGAAGCTGGCCGCTGTCGTCGCCCTTCTCGGCCGTGGCGAGCAGGCGCTCGCCCATCTCCCGCGCCGCCGGGTACCGGCCTCGACCGTAGTGGGAGAACCACAGGCCCCACAGCACGGGGAACAGACGCGAGTCATCCCCGAGTCGACCGACCAGCTCCAGCGCGCTCGAGTACAAGGCTTCGACTTCGGGTGAGCCCGAGCCCTTCGCCGACGTGAGGGCTGGACCCAGGGCGATGCGAGCCTCGAGGGTCTCGGCGAGAGTCTCGGGCGTCTCGGGCAGGCTGGCCAGGAGCGCCAGCGCCTGTTCCAGAAACTCGATCGCCTCGCGGGTGGCCGAGCGGGCCATTGCCTTCTCGCCTGCCTGGCGGAGGTACCGGGCAGCCTTGATCCCCAGGCCTCCCCGCACCCCGTGGTGGGCGAGGATCTCGGTGTGCTCGACGAGTCGATCGGAATAGAGCCGCTCGATGGCCTCCACGAGCGCGGCGTGCAGGGCGCGCCGCCGGTCCTGGAGCAAGCTGCCATACGCCACTTCGTGAGTGAGCGCGTGCTTGAAGGTGTATTCCAGGTCGGGGAACAGACGCGCCTCGTAGAGGAACTCTGCCGTCTGCAAGTCGGCGAGCGACCGCCGCAGCTCGTCCTCGCTCAGCTCGGCGATCGCCTCGAGGAGCACGACCGGGACGTCCTTGCCGATGACCGACGCCGCGTGGAGCAGGCGCTTGAGGTCCGGTCCCAGGCGATCGATGCGGGCGGCCAGGATGGCCTGGACGGTCGGCGGCACCTTGACCGCATCGATGGGCCTGACCAGCCGGTAGGCCCCCGGCTCGCCCACGAGCGCCTGCGTCTCGACGAGGGTGCGCACGCTCTCCTCGAGAAAGAGCGGGTTGCCCTCCGTCTGCTCGACGAGCAGGGGCTTGAGCGGCGCGACCGAGCGGTCCTCTCCCAGGAGCGTCTTCAGCAGCTCGTCGGCGCTCTCGGGGGCCAGGGGATCGATCCGGGCCTGCCGATAGTAGGTCTTGCTTCCCCACTCGTGCCGGTACTCGGGGCGGTAGTTCACGGCCAGCAGGATCGCGGCCGTGGGCAAGCTCTCCACGAGGCTGTCGAGGACGCGCTGGGTC
>JBOHPM010000775.1:0-1720 GCA_050731715.1 Candidatus Rokuibacteriota bacterium | reverse complement strand
GGCCTCGCTCCTCGGCCGCGAGGATCGCGTCTATCAGGAGATCGAGACGCTGGTGAGCGGCCTGGTCGCGGCCGAGCACGCCCGCATGGCCAGCCTCCGCGGCTCGGTGGAGGCCACCAACCAGCGGTCGCTCATCGTGGCCGCCTGCTTCGCGGTGGCCGCAGTCAGCCTGGCCCTGCTCCTGGGTTTCGTGATCTCGTGGTCGTTCGTGCTGCCGGTGCGCCAGGCCCATGCGTTCCTGGCCCGGGTCGCGGCTGGAGACCTCGGCACCACGATCACCGTGCCCAACCGGGACGAGTTCGGAGAACTGGCCAGGCGGATGAACCAGATGAGCCAGGACCTCCAGCGTCTCGTGGCCGAGCAGGACCAGGCCGCCACCGAGCTCCGGCGCCTGAACGAGCGGCTGGAGCAGGCCAGCCGGGCCAAGTCGGAGTTTCTGGCCAACATGAGCCACGAGCTGCGCACCCCGATGAACGCCATCCTCGGCTTCACCGAGATACTGCTCGACGGCCTGTACGGGGACGTGCCGGCGGACCTCCGGGAACCGCTGGCCGACATCCAGGCCAACGGCCGGCACCTGCTCCGGCTGATCAACGATGTGCTCGATCTCTCGAAGATCGAAGCTGGCCGGCTGGAGCTGGTCGTGGACGCCTACGCCGTCGTGGACGTGGTGGACTCGGTCCGGGCCTCGCTCCGCTCGCTGGCCGCCGAGAAAGGGCTGGAGTTCGCGACCCGCGTGTCCCCGGACCTGCCCGTGGCCTACGGCGACGGGCGACGCATCTCGCAGTGTCTGATGAACCTGGCCGGCAACGCCATCAAGTTCACCCGGCAGGGTCGCGTGGAGATCAGCGTCAGCCGGGAGGGCCCCGATCTGCTGTATCGCGTCTCGGATACCGGCATCGGCATCCCCCCCGCCGAGCTCGAGAACGTGTTCCGCGAGTTCCGCCAGGTGGACGCCACCGTCAGCCGGGAATTCGGCGGCACCGGGCTGGGCCTGAGCATCACCAAGAAATTCGTCGAGCTGCACGGGGGCCAGATCGGCGTGGAGAGCCAACTGGGCCAGGGCTCGATGTTCTGGTTCTCCGTTCCCATCGAGGTGGGCAAGCCATCATGAGCCAGCGAACCGTGCTCTACGTGGAGGACAACGAGTACAACCGCAAGATCGTGCGCCAGCTGCTGAGCCGCACGTCGTACCGCCTGCTGGAGGCGCCGGACGGCGAGGCCGCGATGGCCCTGGTCCGCCAGGACCGTCCTGATCTGGTCTTGATGGACGTGCAGCTACCCCGCATGTCAGGGCTCGACGTCACCCGCGCCATGCGCGCGGAGCCGGCGACCGCCGACATCCCTATCATCGTGGTGACCTCGTTCGCGCTCAGCGGCGACGATCAGCGGGCCATGGCGGCCGGGGCATCCGGCTATCTGGCCAAGCCCTACAGCCCCCGCGATCTGCTGGCGCTCATCCGCAAGTTCCTGCCCGAAGGCTGACCCGGTTGGAGGACGTGATGACCATGAGGCGACAGGCGTGGCGGCGAATCATCGGAGCGACGACCGCGGGGCTCGGGATGCTGCTGGTCGGCCCCTGGGCGGTCCACAGCGGGCAAGAGGAACAGTTCACCCCGGAGTTCAAGCAGGTGCGATCGAGCCACGACCCCAAGCACACGCCGGCCATCAAGGCGCCGGCCTCGGTCAAGCGGGGGCAGTGGTTCGAGGTCACCGTGAG
>JBOHPM010000774.1:0-1721 GCA_050731715.1 Candidatus Rokuibacteriota bacterium | reverse complement strand
ACCAGCCATTCCGGCGTGGCACCGGACGTGCGTAGTAGAAGGCCGTTCGATCGTGAGATCCGGGATGGAGGAAGCCATGAGAGCAGGGCAAGCGAGGCCGGCGTTGATGCGATACCCCACCGAAGTGGCCCTGGCCGCGTTCCTGATGGCCGCGTTGATGGTCGTCGTGCTGGCGCTGGCCGAGGCCGTCGCCGGTGAGCTGGCGGGATCAGCGGAAGGCCGGGACCACCTCACTCATGAAGCGATCGAGGACCGGCCGCGGATCCTTGGGCAGGAACATGCTGGGCACGAACAGGGTCTCGACCCCGGCCTCGCGGAGCCGGGCGAGCTTGTCGCGCACAGCCGTCACCGGGCCGGCGAGCACGAGATCGTTGGTCAGCGGGTCGGGGAACCCCATCCGCCGGCTCACGGCGGCCGCGAGCCGGGCCACCTCCTCGCGGTCGTCGCTGATCAGCAGCGGCATGTTCGCCGAGCGCCGGAGGGCCTTGGCGTCCCGTCCGAGCTCGGCGCAGTGCTGGTCGAGGATCTTGCCCTTGTGGGCCAGGGTCCCCGGGCCTCCCCAGACGTTCCAGTGGTCGGCGTGCCTGGCCACCAGGCGCAGGGTCACCCGCTCGCCACCGCCCCCGATCATGAGCTCGGGATGGGGCCGCTGCACGGGCTTGGGCATGCACGGCGCGTCGTGTAGCCGGTAGTGCCGACCCTCGAACGTCGTCCGGTCCTGCGTCCACAGCATCTTGATCACCTGACAGGCCTCGTCCAGACGCCCCAAACGCTCGCCGACGGTACCGAAGGGCAGCCCGTAGGCCTCGTGCTCGTTCTGCTGCCAGGCCGCTCCCATCCCCAGGAGCAGTCGACCGCCCGAGACGATGTCCACGTTGGCCGCCATCTTGGCGACGATCGCCGGGTGGCGATAGGTATTGCCGACCACGATCGTGCCCACACCCAGGCGCGGCACCAGCGCCGACAGCGCCGACAGCGTGGACCAGCACTCCAGCACGTCACCCACCCGTTCTTTGGTGTTGGGCATGAAATGGTCGGTCACGCAGGCCACGTCCCAGCCCGTGGCCTCGATGTGGCGCCAGAGGGCCAGGACCTGGGACCATCCCGTATCCGTCAGGCTGGAGAAGAGTCCAAACCGCATCGGGCTCAGTAGCGAGTCCCCCCTGGCGTCCGTGAAGGGGGCGCCGTCGGCTGGGCACTCTTGTCGGACTTGGGCGGGCTCACGCTGATCCAGCCGCGGCTCTTCATGCACGCCTCGTCGACCTTGCCGGCCGTCGAGCACGCCGACATGTCGCGCCGGAACTCCGCGGCCGTGTAGGGTTGATCAGGTTTCAGCCACTCGCGCTCGCCACTGCCGCACGCCGCCAGGGCGGCGGCGAGCCCGAGGACCAGGAGGAGGGAGCGACTCACCATTTCCCAGAGATTGTACCGGGTGTATGGTCTAGGGGGAAACTGGCATGGAGACCGGCTGGGGTCGTGGAGTCTGGGTAGCGCTGATCGACCTGGGCGATCGGCTCGCCGTGGTCCTGCCGGGGCTGCTCGTCATGATCACGCTGATCACGCTCGGGCTGATCCTCGGCGCGATCGTCCGCGCGGTGCTCACGCGCCTCGCCCGCGCCGTGGGCTTCGACGGCCACATGGAGCGCTGGGGCGCGGCGCCGGCTCTGCGCCGGGCCGGGTTGCTCCGCACGCCAGCCGAGGTGCTGGGCATGGTCGTGTTC
>JBOHPM010000773.1:0-1722 GCA_050731715.1 Candidatus Rokuibacteriota bacterium | reverse complement strand
GAGAAGGCGATCTGGTTCGGCATCCTGGTGCTGTCGGTCGTGGAGATCGGGCTCATCGCGCCGCCGGTGGGCTTGAACGTGTACGTGGTGAACAGTCTGGCCCGCGACGTGCCCATGGCCGAGACCTACCGCGGCGTGCTACCGTTCCTGGCCTCCGACGCCGTCCGCGTGGCGCTGCTGCTGGCCTTCCCCGCCCTGTCGTTGTACGCCGTGCGGCTGCTCAGCTGAGCGGGCACGCCAGCCCGACCGTGCTTAGCGGGCCGCGAAGATCCGGGCCTTGATGCGCGCCGGCACCCAGCGGGCCACCACGTGGGCCACCCGAGCCACCTGGTCCAGCGAGGCCACGCTGCCCGGCCAGTAGCGGAGAACCAGGTCGCGGTCCACGTAGTTGAGAACGCCATCGAGGACGATCGCGATCAGGACGACGTCGTCCAGGTAGCCGAGGAAGGGGATGAAGTCCGGTAACAGGTCCACCGGGCTCGCCAGGTACACGGCCGCGGCGGCCAGGGCGATCTTCGCGGCCCGGGGCAGCCGCGGGTCGACGACCAGCCGGGCGATGAGCCGGGCGATGTCGGGCAGCGCCCTCAGCAGAGCCTTCACGGCGGCCAGGGCCTTATTCCAAACTCTCGGCCACGAGCTCGCTGATGTCTCGGACGCCCAGGCGCTCTTCGGCGCCCGCGACCTTGCGGCCGAGGTCGACCATGGCCAGACAGAAGGGGCAGGCCGTGGCCACCATGGTGGCCTCGGTCCCCAGGGCCTCCTCGACGCGGATCAGATTGACTCGCTTCCGGGATGCCACTTCCATCCACATGTGGCCGCCGCCGCCTCCACAGCAGAGGCCCCGCTCCCGGTTACGCGGCATCTCGATGACCCGCAGCCCGGGCACGGCCCGGGCCACTGCACGGGGCGCCTCCATGAGGCCGTTGTAGCGGCCCAGGTAGCAGGAATCGTGGAAGGCGACGACGCCGTCCAGCGCCTTGCGGGGCACGATCCGGCCGCTCTCAATGAGCTCGCGGATCAGCACCGAATGATGGACCACCTCCCAGGACCCGCCGAACTGGGGGAACTCGTTCCGAATGGTGTTGAAGCAGTGGGGGCAGTGCGCCAGCACCTTCCGAAAGCGGTACTGCTTCATGGCGGGAACGGTTTCCTGCTGGACCGTCTGATAGAGGTACTCCTCGCCCATCCGTCGGGCCACCTCGCCGTGGCAGCGCTCCTCGGCGAGCACGGCGAACGACACCCCGGCCGCCTTGAGGATCTTCACCACCGCGCGGGCGATGGCCTGGTTGCGCTTGTCGTAGGAGGCCGAGCAGCCCACCCAGTAGAGGTACTCGACCTCCATGCCCGCGCGCATCACCGGCACGTCCAGGCCCTCGGCCCAGGCCAGGCGATCGCCGGCGGGCAGGCCCCAGGGGTTGCCCGCCCGCTGGATGTTCTGCAGTGACTGGGGCGCCGTCGACGGCAGGGCGCCCTCGGATAAGGCCAGATACCGCCGCAGATCGATAATGGTGTCCACGATGTCGATGAAGGCCGGGCACTCTTGCACGCAGGCCATGCAGGTCGTGCACGCCCACAGCTCCTCCGGCTTGATGAGTTGACCGTGGATGGGTCCCGGCAGCTGGCCGTGCAGGTGGCGCTTGAGCTTGACGATGATCTGCTTGGGGCTGAGCGCGGTGCCGGCCAGGAACGCCGGGCACGCGTCCTGGCAGCGGCCGCACTCCA
>JBOHPM010000772.1:0-1725 GCA_050731715.1 Candidatus Rokuibacteriota bacterium | reverse complement strand
GGACACCGTGGGCGCCGCCTTGCTACGGCGAGGCCGGACCGATGAGGCGATCGCCGTGCTCATCCGCGAAGCCCTCGCGCTCAGCGAGCCCGCACAGGGACAGCTCGCAACCCTGTACGAGCAGGGACTCCCCGGCACACTGCCCGCCCATGACCCGCGCCTGCTCGCCTACTTCACGGCGGCGGCGGCCGAAGGCGAGCCGCGAGCCCGGGTCGAGCTGGCCCGGATCTACGCGGGCGGGCTCGGCGTGGCGCCGGACCTCGAGCGCGCGCTCACACTGCTCCGAGCCACCCCGCACGAGGACGCGCAGAGCCTGCTTCGCGAGCTGTCGCCCGGGCTCGGCCCCGCGTCCACGCGCCCCTAGGCCGGGCGCGGATGATGCGCCGGTCACGTCCTCCCGCCATCCTGGGCCTCGCGGCCACGCTGATCACGGTCGCCGTGTGGGGACTGGGCCCGACAAATCTCCCGGCGTTCGACTGGGCCATCTACGACCACTGGTTACGCTCCCGCGACTCCGGGCTGGCGAATCACGCGCTGGTCGTGGTCGAGCGCGATCCCGCCAGCGAGGCGCGCCTGGGGACGGGTCCCTGGGACCGGGCCGTGCTGGCCCGGGTGATCACGAGCCTCGGGCGCGCCGGAGCCGCCACGATCGCCGTTGACGTCGCGCTCGGCCCGGCCGGGACCGCCGCGCAGGGTAGCGCAGCTAGCGAGGCGCTCCTCGCCGAGGCCACCGCGCTGACCGAAGCAGTCGTCTACCCGATCGTGCTCGAGCCGGCGGGTGAGCAAGCGGGCGCTCACCTCGCCGAAGCCGGCGCACCGGCGTTGACGCACAGGTCGTGGGCGGAGATTTCCCGGATCCCGCTCGATCTGGCCGAGGCCGGCGCGCCGGGTGCACCGCTGGCCGGGTTCGCCCGGCACGCTTTCGCGGTCGGGCACACGCTCGCGCCCGCCGACGCCGATGGCGTGACACGGAAGGTCCCGCTCTTCGTCAGGCTGGGGGACCGGGCCGTGCCCGCGCTCGGGCTCGCCCTCGCCGCCGCGTTCCTCGACGCGCCGCTCGGGGAAACCACGGTGGAGCGTGGGGCCCTCGTCCTGCGCGCGGAACGGGATCACGTGCCCCTGCGCCTCATCCCGATGAACGAGCGCGGCGAGCTCCTGGTCGCCTTCAGGGGCGCCGGCCTGCCCCGGGGCGTCGCCCGAGTGCCGTTCCACGACCTCTGGGCTGCCGTCGAGGCGGGGGATGCGGATCGGCTCCGTGGCCTCGTCGAGAACAAGCTGGTCCTGGTCCTCGCCGATCCGGTCCGCGCGCCCGCCCGAACACCGCTGGGCGCCATGCCGGACGTCATGATCCAGACGCACCTGCTCGACACCCTGCTGAGCGGCGCCGTCCTCCGCGAAGCGCCATCGGCCCTGACGTCGCTGGGTACGCTGGTCCTCGCCACGCTGAGCGCGTGGCTCTGGCTGTCCCGGGCGTGGTGGATCGCCTCGCTCGGGGCCCTCGGCCTGGCTCTGGGCTACCTGGCCAGCCTGCCCCTCGTGCTGTCGGCCGCGGGCTTCGCGCTGCCGGCGGGACCGCCGGTGACGGCCCTGATCCTGGCTTCGGCCGGCGCGCTGGCGTGGCAGCAGTTCTCCGCGGCCGGCCGCGTGCGCCAGCTGACCGACGAAAACGCGCGCGTGCGCGAAGTCCTGGCCCGCCAGGAGGCGGCCGCCGACACGCTCGAGGAG
>JBOHPM010000771.1:0-1726 GCA_050731715.1 Candidatus Rokuibacteriota bacterium | reverse complement strand
GCGATGCCGACGGCCTCGCTGGTGGAGCGCTTCTACTGCGACTTCGCCGACAACCCGCTGGGCGAGGCCATCCATCCCAAGAACGGCCGCATCGCGATTCCCCAGGGCCCGGGCCTGGGCGTGGATCCCGATCCGCGTCTGGTCGAGAAGCTGCGAACGAGCTGACTACGAGAGACTGGGGCAGGCATCGTTCCTGCCGCTGATCCAGCTGCGGACCGCGTCCACAGCGGCACCATGGCCCAGGGTCGGACGATAGAGATTGATCCGCAGGTTGTCGGGCGACACGGCCTCGATGTCGGCGACCATCAGGTAGAACCCGCCGGGCGGGGCGTCGGCCCCAACTCCTCGTGGCGAGTGCGTCACCTGCATCGTGAACTCGGCCCGGTTGGTCGCCCGCGTCTGCACGCTGGACCGATAGATAGACCTGGTGTGTTCCTGGTATAGCCCCTGCACCATGGAGCGTTTGACTTCCCGGTTGAGGCACGCGTCGGTTTTCGCCTTCAGGTGGGTCACGGTCTGCGTGAAATTTCTGTTCACCACGAAGGTCTCAGCCTTGGCGCTGAAGGCGCCCTGCGAGACCGCCGCGCGAAATTCCTCGCGCGATTGCGGCATCTTCACACACCCGGTCAGGATCAGCCCGGCCATACCCGCTACCAGCCACTGTGCGCCCATGAATCGCCTCCTCTCAACCGTTATGGGGTAGGGGGGTGGACGATTCCAAACAAACTCCTGCGCGGCGGGCGAGCGGAGTACAAATGCATCAGACGGATCGGACGCGCTACTGCTTGGGCGGCGCGGGGGGCATGGGCCCCAGCACGATGATGGCGGGCTCGATGCCCTCGAGCTTCACGTGGAGCCGCCACGGCGCCGGCCCCACCTGATTCAGGGGATAGTAGGCGAAGACGGGGCCGTCCACGCGGCTGGGGCTCCCTACCGGCATGCTGACGCCCACTCCACCGCCGACGCCGCCGCCACCCCCGCCGAAGCTCATGCCGCCGAGGCCGAACCCGACGGTGGTGCCCGACCCCCCATAGGGATTGGTTACGTGCTCGATGGTCTGCGGGTGCAGCGCACTGCCGTCCGGACGGAGGATCTTGGCCTCCTCGAGCCGGTATCCATCCGTGGCGAGCTCGACCCTGAGCCGGTCGCCGACGACCTGGTAGGCGGCGGAGATGGTCGCGCCCACTGGCTGCTTCTCGGGTGTGTAGGGCAGGGACGTGCCCGCGCAGCCGCCGACCGCCACCGACAGGGCCATGACCAGGACGGCCCAGAGCATGGAGCCAGCATCGCACGACCCGCCCCGCAATGAAAGCTGGCAGGCCGAGGCGGTCGCCTCACTCCCTGGCGTGGCGGCGCACGAAGTCCTCGTCGACGGTGATCCCGAGCCCGGGCCGGTCCGGAATCTCGACCTGGCCGTCGACCACCGGGAACTTCTCGTGGACGAGCTCGTGGAGCATGGGGTTGGCGCCGAGCGAGTACTCGAGGATGAAGCCGGCGCTCTGGCTGGCCGCCAGCGCCAGCCCGGCGGCGAAGGCCGGCGCCCCCGACCACAGGTGCGGGGCCAGGCGCAGGTTGAAGGCGGAGGCGATCGCGGCGATGCGGAGGCCCTCGGTGAGGCCCCCCGCGATGGCGAGGTCGGGCTGCAGTACATCCGCGCCGCGGAGCTCGGCGATCTCACGAAAGTCGTGCCGGGTGAACTCGCTCTCGCCGGTCGCGATCGGCATGG
>JBOHPM010000770.1:0-1727 GCA_050731715.1 Candidatus Rokuibacteriota bacterium | reverse complement strand
CGCTTCCGGTACTGCTGCAGGTCGGAGTCCGAGATGGACACCCCGTCGACGACGATCATGCCGGCGGCCCAGCCCCGGGTGGGACGCCCATCGGCCCCGATGGGCACGCTGACCCGGTCCTTGAACTTCGGGTCCAGGTAGCGCTCGAACAGGTCCGGGGGCTCCATGATGTGCATGTCGGAGTCGACGAAGCGGAGTCCATCTTTCATGGTGCACTCCTTCCCAACTCGCGGCTCGAGGGTGAGGCGACTATAGCGCCTCCGCGGTGGGAGTCAAGGTCGGCGCGACCAGGACACCGGCAGCCGTTTGACGCCGCGTTGGAAGTTCGAGCGCAAGTACGTCGGCGGGCCGTCGTACGTGAGCCGCCCCATCTGCATCAGCACCTCGGCCAGGAGGGCCCGCATCTGCACGCGGGCCAGCTGCGCCCCCAGGCAAACGTGCGGGCCGTGCCCGAACACCAGGTGGGGATTGGGATGGCGCCGGATGTCGAGCCGATCGGGGTCGGCGAACACCGTCTCGTCCCGGTTGGCCGAGGTGAACGACACGACCACTTTCTGCCCGGCCCGGATGTCGACACCGCCCAGGCGGCAGTCCGAGACAGCGGTACGGCGAAACGTCATCACCGGAGTCCACCAGCGCAGCAGCTCCTCCACCGCGTTCGGCAGCAGCGCGGGGTCGGCCCGCAGCTCGTCTTGAATCGACGGATGGTCGAGGAGGCCGATGCACGCCCCCGGCAGCCCGTTGCGGAGCGTCTCGTTCCCGGCGACGGCGAAGAGCCAGAACGTGTTCTCGAACTCTTCGACGGAGACCTGGCCGCCGTCGTCGTCGACCTGGGCCAGCAGGATCGACATCACGTCGTGCCCGGGATGGCGGCGCTTGTCCTCGGCGAGCAGGTGCGCGTAGGCGTGGAGGTCCAGCATCCCCTCGCGCGTGCGCGGATCAGGCAACGCGCCGTGGGGCCCAGACGACGGACGGACCCTCAGGGCCTCCCGCGCCATCGGCGTCCCGGCTGACGGGTCGAACTCGGCTGAGCTCGCGTAGTCGGGGTCCTGGTAGCCGATCACCCGATTCGACCAGTCGAAGAGCAGCATGCGGTCCTGGAGCGGTACCCCCAGGACATCGGCCAGGGTCAGCAGGGGCAGGTCGGCCGCGACGTCCTTGGCGAAGTCGCACCGCCCGCTGGCGGCGCCGCCGACGACCCGGGCCACGATCGCCCGGGCATGCTCACGAATCTGCTCCTCCAGCTGGGCCACGGCTCGGGGGGTGAACGACCGGGTCAGCAGGCGCCGGAGCCGGGAGTGTCCGGGCGAGTCCATGTTGAGCATGCTCTGACGGACGTAGCGCAACGCCTCCGGCGTCGCCGGATCCCGAATCTGGGTGCCGCCGAGCGACGACGAGAACAGCTGCGGCCGGGTCAGCACCGTCTCGACATCGGCGTGCCTGAGCACCAGCCAGAAGCCCGGCCCGCCCGGCCAGCCGAGCACTGGTCGCTCCTCGACCCAGACCACCGGGCGCTCGCGCCGCAGCCGCGCCAGCGCGTCGAAGGGCACGCCCTGGGTGTACGTCGAGGGATCGAACACGAGGTCGGAGTCCGTCACCTAGCGACCCAGGACCACATCGATGCCGAACAGTACCAACTCTAGCTTCGCTCCCGACAGCTTGCCGGCGCGTTCAGCCCGTGATGCTCGCTCCAGCGTGACGATCTGGGCCACGTGCGCGACTGAATC